>JAGBFE010000224.1 GCA_018109965.1 Oscillospiraceae bacterium
AAACTTTTCTGCGACGAAGCTAAAACTGTTCGCATTCACGCAGTAGGTCCTTGCGAGGTTACTGCCGGCTCTATTGAAACAGATGCAGATATCCAGATTCTTAATCCGGATTGGCATATTGCAACATTGAGCGAAGGTGCTAAACTTGTTATGGAACTTACTTTTGACAGAGGCCGCGGATATGTACCGGTTGACAAAAGTAAGAAAACACAGGAATTCGTTACACTGGGTGTGCTGCCTGTTGACAGCATCTATACACCTGTTCTTAAGGTGAATTACTCAGTTGAAAATACTCGTGTTGGCCAGATAACAGACTATGACAAACTCACAATTGAAGTTTGGACAAATGGCGTTATCAATGCTAACGAAGCTATGAGCATTGGTGCAAGAATCCTTACAGAACATCTCAATCTGTTTGTAGGCTTGTCTGATGATGTGGCTTTGCCTAAGATGGTTGAAAAAGACGAAATGTCCAACGAAAGCAAACTGGAAATGACAATCGAAGATCTCGATTTGTCCGTTCGTTCCTTCAACTGCTTAAAGAGAGCAGGTATTCATACAGTTGAAGACCTCGTAAACAAAACCGAAGGTGAAATGATGAAAGTTAGAAACCTCGGTAGAAAGAGCTTCGAAGAAGTTATGCAGAAATTGGCTTCTTTGGGCTACAAGTTTCCAAAAGACGAAGACTAATCTTTATTAGTCGTACAACATAGAAAAGGAGTGACTCAAATGCCAGGTACAAGAAAGTTAGGCAGATCAACAGACCACCGCAGAGCTATGATGCGTGCTATGGTAACATACTTGCTCGAAAACGGCAAAATTGAAACCACAGTAACAAGAGCTAAAGAAGTTCGTGCGATGGCTGAAAAAATGATTACACTCGGCAAAGTAGATACTTTGCACGCAAAAAGACAGGTATACAGCTACGTAACAAAAGAAGCTGTTGCAAAAAAAGTTTTTGACGAAATCGCACCAAGCTACGAAGGCCGTAATGGTGGTTACACAAGAATCATCAAAATCGGTGCACGTCGCGGCGACGCAGCAGAGATGGCAATCATTGAATTGGTTTAATAATTAAATTATACCGCAGACCTTAACGGGTCTGCGGTTTTTGTTTTTGGAGAAATTGGAAGTATTTTGCTGATAATTATTATAGTAATGAAAATATTGTTAACAATTTTTCTATAGCTTTTTTTAATATTATGTAGTATAATGTATCATTGATATTATATGTAATATGCAAATAATTTGTTAGCTTAAACAAAGAAAGGCAAGGTAAAGATTTTGCATAAAGAAAAACCAACTAAAGTATATACAGGCAAATCTGCTGCTGATACAAATAAAAAAACTCACAATTCAAGAAGGCATAAAAAGCCAAACAAAAACCCTTTTGAAAATATTGTAAAAGAAATTAAAAAGATAATAGCAAAAGCTTTGGCCGGCAGCACACAGCATATAGCAATTCTTGTTTGTGGCGCGCTGCTTTGTGTGGCAGTTGTGGGCGGTGCAATTTATGGTATTTCACAGATAGGTTCTTCAGGTAACCCAGGTGTGGAATTCAATGAGATAGAAATTGACCCTGAAGCAGACAACAACTACAACAAGGATGAAGTAGCTATTGATAAAGATAAATTAAGTTCAACTATTCTTCCGGAAACAGAAGATGCCGGACAGGAATATATTGACAACACATTGTTTATCGGTGACTCCAATACTGTGCGTTCCCTGATGTATGAGGTTACAGGTACAACATGGAACAATGTTGTGGGCGCAGTTTCTATGGGAATTCAGCATGTAGTGACAGCACCTGAAAAAGTTGTTAATTTTGCAGGTATGGAGGCAGTTGACATTATTACTGCTGTAAGAATGATTCAGCCACAGCGTATCATTATTACCTATGGTACCAACAATGCTGTATGGGATACAGAAACATTTATCACAGAATACAAAAAAGCTGTTAATGCGATTTATGATGCATATCCATATTGTGATATCATTGTTAACGCTATTCCACCTGTAGACAAACTCAGAGATTATCCTAATATCACAATGCAGCAGATTGACAAATTCAATGTTGCTCTTGCAGAAATGTGTGATGAAGAAGGCTGGAAATTCCTTGACAGCGCTGAAGCACTTAAAGATGATACAACAGGTTTTGCTAAAAAAGATTACACAATCGGTGATGGTATTCATCTGAGCAAAAACGGTTTTACAGCATTGTTTGATTATATCAGAACCCATGCTTATGAAACTGAAGACAGACGTCCAAAACTTACATACTGCCCAAAACGTAATGAACAGGAAATGCCTATAATAGGTGAAGATCCAATTGCAATCAGAGGCAGACTTACAGTAAAATTTGTTTCTGACGACTATGAATTGGGCACAATAGACGGTGAAGTGGAACAGACTGTAAAATATACAAAAACATCTGATATGGTTACTGCAACACCAAAAACAGAAAATGGCGGCATATTTGTTGGCTGGGAATGTTCCTATGGCGGTATTTCAGATGATAAATCAACAAGCATAACTTATACAGCACCACAACTTTCAGAGGAAATTACAGAAGTTGTTGTAACT
>JAGBFE010000225.1 GCA_018109965.1 Oscillospiraceae bacterium
AGTATATTTTTGCAGAAATATGTCAGATTGAGTATAAAAAAACCGATATTTGTGGCTGATTTTGCAGATATGTATTCCCACAGCACCTATTTTTATTGTAAAATAGTGGCAAGCCCAGGTATAATACTGTCAGCAGGATGGTATTTGTTTAAAATTTATAAAAATCTTGATAAACAGAACAACAAACCTTTAAAGGAGAAATAAATTATGGCAGAAAAACCGGTACAGGAGCTTATGGCTTCTGCTCTTGAAAAAATGCGAGACCTTGTGGACTCCAACACAGTTATAGGCAGCCCTATCTACACACAGGACGGCACAACAATTCTGCCTGTATCCAAAATTTCTTTTGGCTTTGTTTCGGGCGGCACAGATTTTGCCAACAAAACACAGAAGGACCTGTTTGGCGGTGCAGCATCATCGGGGGCATCCATTACACCTGTTGGCTTCCTTGTTATCAAGGACGGCAGCGTAAAACTGATGCAGCTGGCAGAAGGCGGTGCAACACTTGACCGTCTTATCAATATGATGCCGGAACTGCTTGACCGTGTGGAAGGTTTTGTGGCAGGCAAAATGTCCAGAAAGACAAAAACATCAACCGAGTATGCACAGCCGGTTGAAACTGTTGATGATATAGTTGCCGACACAGTTATAATTGAAGAAACAAAAGAATAAACACGGTGAGAAAGAAATATATAGTTATTTCGGATGATACACCAATAGAAACGGATGTTATTGAACTTACAGAAGAACAGGAAAAAGAAATTGAAACTTTAATCAATAACACAATTAGTGAAAACACAAATGACATAAATATATAACGGAGACAATAATGCGAGATACAAGAATTCAGAAAGCAATGGCAGACCAGGGCCTTTGCTCCCGCAGACAGGCAGAACAGATTATCCAGGAAGGCAGAGTAAAACTCAACGGCCGCCCTGTTCAGCTTGGTGACAAAATGGATATCAAGGCAGATATCCTTACAGTTGACGGTCAGAAGGTTGTTTTTGACCGCAAAAAAGAATATTACTACTATATGCTCAACAAACCTCGCGGATATATCACAACTTCCAGTGATGACCGCGGCAGAAAAACAGTGCTTGACCTTATCAAAGACACACCTACACGCGTTTATCCTGTGGGCCGTCTTGACAAGGACAGCGAAGGTCTGCTTTTGTTCACAAACGACGGCAACTTTGCAAATCAGCTTACACATCCATCCCATCAGGTGTCCAAGCTGTACCGCGTAACAGTAAGACCAACTGTTACCGAAGAACAGCTTATCGCCCTTGCAAACGGCGTGTATCTTGATGACGGCACAAAAACACTGCCTGCAATTGTGCGTGTTGTAACACAGGAGGAAAACCGTTCGGTACTGGAAATTTCCATCAAAGAGGGCAAAAACCGTCAGGTGCGCCGTATGTGTGCTGCAGTAGGGCTTGAGGTTGCAAGACTGCGCCGCAATTCCATCGGCCCTGTAAAACTGGGTATGCTGGCACCGGGCAAATACCGCGAGCTCAAACCAAGCGAAGTCAATGCACTCAAGGCTGCAGCAAGCAAATCAAGACGTTCACAGAGACAGGCAGAAAACGAGGACTAAATCATGGGCATGTTTACAATGAAACCAATTGAAGAGTATGATGTGATTGAACTCATCAACAACGGCCGTTTTGAAGGTGACCTTTACGGATACATCCTTTCTGACGGCGGCGACCTGTTCGGTTACACACTGTTCAAAATTGAAGACAACACAACAACTTTGCTGGACAGCAAAACACCGGGACCAATGTATCTTGACGGAATTATCCGTGCAAGCATTGCATACGGCGAAGCAAGGGGTGCAGAATATTTTGCATTCAACCTTGACCACGAACCGTTTGCTGAATACAAACGCATCTTTTTTGACGAACACCCTAACCATATGAAAACTTCGGTTATTTTTTCCGGTTGCAAACATGAATAAAGGGTGGTAAACTGATTATGTTGGATTTGTTCAAAGAACTGTTTGGTATAAAAAACAAACAGGATACAGATAATATTGAAAACGAAACAAAGGAGAGTACAAAAATGATAGTTACAAAACAGACAAATATAGGCGAAATTCTTGATGCTGATATGACAACAGGCAAATATTTTATGGAAATCGGCATGCACTGCCTTGGCTGCCCTGCATCCAGAGGCGAAAACATTGAACAGGCTTGCTGGGCTCACGGCACAAATGCTGATGAACTTGTAGCAAAACTCAATGCACACTTCGGCAACAAATAATATGAAATACGAGAATATCGGCAGCCGTTTGCTAATGGCTGCCAGTCTTGTTTGTGGCGGAAAAACCGTCTGCGATGTGGGCTGCGACCACGGCAAACTCAGCCTTTATCTTGTCAAAAGCGGCAAAGCAGAAAAAATCATCGCCACCGATATCAACAAAATGCCTTTGCAGAAAGCAATCGACCTTTTTGCAGAACACAATATCAGCGACAAGGCACAGTTTTATCTTACTGACGGACTGCAGGGGCTCACCGAGACCGATGATATAACCCATGTGGTTATCTGCGGTCTTGGCGGTGACACCATTGCGCAGATTATTCACAATGCACCTTTTATAAAAGAAAACGGGGTGCAGCTGGTTCTGCTGCCTGCACAAAGCGGAGACAAGGTGCGTCAGTTTCTGTACGAAAACGGTTATGCCATTACAGCTGAGCACACTGTAGGCGAAAACAAAAAGTTTTACACTGCAATTTCGGCACAGTATACGGGCGAAACTGTACAGCATAATACATATGACTGTTATATAGGCAAAACCGAAAACTGCACAGGTGCCGATGCAAAAGGATATTTTGAAATGGTGCTTACCCGCCTTGAAAAAAAGGCAAAAGGGCTGCAGATTGACACAGGCAGCTGCCCTGAAGATATTACCGAAGCAATTGAAAAGGTTAAAAAACTGATACAAAGCAACTAAAAGAACACTCCTGACGGTGAAAGTCAGGAGTGTTTTTGTTTACGCATTTTACATTTGTTTTACAAAACAAAAAATTCTTTTACTTTTTGTTTACTGCTGTGTGATTTTTGATTTTACAAAAAAGCAATACAATAAAACCATAGCGTAAAGACACACACGCACAACAAAGGAGAATAAAAAATGAAAAAGATTTTTGCAGTATTACTTACAGCAGCAATGACTCTCGCTATGGCAGCATGTTCTTCTGCACCGGCAGAATCAACATCTGAAAAAAACGAAACAGCTTTCGGCGGAACAATCACAGTAATCAGCCGTGAAGACGGCAGCGGCACAAGAGGTGCTTTTGTGGAACTTACAGGCGTTGAACAGAAAAACGATGCCGGTGAAAAGGAAGATATGACAACAGTGGAAGCAATCATTGCATCCAAAACAGACGCAGTGCTTACAAATGTTGCTGGAGATGAAATGGCAATAGGTTACATTTCAATGGGGTCAATGAACGACACTGTAAAAGCGTTAAAAGTAAATGGTGCCGAAGCAACAACAGAAAATGTAAAAAACGGTAGTTACAGTATGGCAAGACCTTTCAACATTGCAACAAAAGCAGAAATCAGCGAAGTAACACAGGATTTTATCAGTTTTATCCTTTCAGCACAGGGACAGCAGATTGTATCTGACAGTTACATTACAGTTGATGATGCCGCTGCACAATACACAGCATCAGGCCTTGCAGGCAAAATCACAATCAGTGGTTCATCATCAGTTTCTCCGCTTATGGAAAAACTCGCTGAAGCTTACAAGGAACTTAACCCTGAAGTTGCAATTGAAATCAACACAACAGACTCAACAGGTGGTATGAATGATGCTGCAAATGGCGTAAGTGACATTGGTATGGCATCACGTGCACTCAAAGAAAGCGAAACTGCACAGATTACAGGCACTGCAATTGCTATGGACGGCATTGCAGTTATCGTAAACAACAACAACCCTGCAGAAAACCTCACAGTAGAACAGATTTGCTCAATCTACACAGGTGAAGTAACTGAATGGGAAGAAATTGCTTAACTGCTTCCTCAAATAAACCTTATGTCAAAGGCGTGCCGATAAAAATCGACACGTTTTTGGCTGTAAATATATAAAACGGGAGTTCAATATGAACTATAAGAAAAAAGAACAGGTTGCAAAATACATCTTTTTTGCATTTGCACTGTCCAGCATACTGGCAGTTGCACTTATATCAATATTTATTTTTGCAGGAGGCTGGCCTGCAATTAAAGAGATAGGCATTATCGACTTTGTATTTGGTACAAAGTGGAAACCTACCGCAAGCACACCGTATTATGGTGTTGCCTCTATGATTGTGGGCAGTCTGCTGATTACGCTGGGTGCGGTTATAACAGGGGTGCCTGCAGGCATTTTTTCTGCAGTATTTCTGTCAAATTTCTGCCCGGACAGACTGCACAGGGTCATAAACCCTGCAGTCAATCTTCTGGCGGGTATCCCAAGCGTTATCTATGGCTTTTTTGGCATTACCATCATTGTTCCCTTTGTGAGCAATGTTTTTGGCGGCAACGGCAACAGTATACTGGCGGCAAGTATTTTGCTGGGAATTATGATTCTGCCAACAATTGTATCGGTAAGCCAGGCAGCAATACGTGCCGTGCCGTCTGCTTATTATGAGGGCGCTGTTGCTTTGGGTGCAACCAAGGAACAGGCAGTTTTCAAGGTGGTGCTGCCGGCTGCAAAAAGCGGCGTGCTTGCAGGTGTTATTTTAGGCATAGGCCGAAGTATCGGCGAAACCATGGCAGTGCAGATGGTTGCAGGCAATCAGCCGAGAATAACTTTTGATCTCACAAAAGGCATACGAACAATGACAACCAATATTGTTCTGGAAATGGCAGAAGCTGCAGATTTGCACCGTTCGGCACTTATTGCAACAGGGGCACTGTTGTTTTTGTTTATCCTTATCATAAATATGCTGTTTTTTATACTGAAAAGGAGGATGAACAGTGAACATTGATTTAAAACAGATGTTTAATACATACAGGCGCAATCCGTTCTCATTTGTTATGAGACTTTTGCTTGTGCTGTCCATCACATTTACTGTCGGAATGCTGGCTTTTATTCTGATATATATATTGACAAAGGGAATTCCTTATCTTACTCCGGCGTTGTTCAGCTTTGAATACACAAGCGAAAATGTATCAATGATGCCAAGTATAATCACAACACTTATGCTTGTTGCAGTATCTTTGCTCATCAGTCTGCCTTTCGGCATATTTACTGCGGTTTACCTTGTGGAATATGCACCTAAAGGCAGCAAGATTGTGGAAATCATACGTCTCACTACCGAAACTTTATCGGGAATCCCATCCATTGTTTACGGTTTGTTCGGCAACATCTTTTTTGTAACAACGCTTGGGTGGAAATATTCTTTTGCGGCAGGTGTTATGACAATATCCATCATGATTCTTCCGCTTATTATGCGTACGGCAGAAGAGGCGCTTATATCGGTGCCTGATGACTGGCGGCAGGCAAGTTTTGGCCTTGGTGCAGGACGGCTGAGAACAGTTTTCAGAGTTGTGCTTCCGTCAGCTGTACCGGGAATATTGTCGGGGGTTATTCTTGCTGTAGGTCGTGTAGTGGGCGAAACTGCCGCACTTATATACACTCTTGGCACAATGGCGCAAATTCCAAATTCGTTTTTCTCGTCGGGCAGAACACTGGCATTGCATATGTGGGTACTGTCGGGTGAAGGCTTGCACATAAATCAGGCTTATGCAACGGCGGTTGTACTTATAGTTCTGGTAGTTGGTATAAATGCAATGAGCGGATTTGTGGCAAAAAAACTCAGCAAAGTATAATACAGGAGAAAAATAATGAATAAATTTGAAGTAAATAATCTTGATTTGTATTATGGCGATTTTCACGCACTTAAAAATATAAATATGCAGATTAAACCTAATACGGTAACAGCATTTATCGGTCCGTCGGGATGCGGCAAAAGTACATTCCTGCGCACACTGAACCGCATGAACGACCTTGTGGAAGACTGCCGCATTACAGGCGAAATACTGATGGACGGTAAAAATATCTATCAGAACACTGACGTGAATATGCTGCGAAAGAATGTGGGTATGGTATTTCAGAAACCAAACCCATTTCCGATGAGTGTTTATAACAATATTGCCTATGGTCCGCGTACACACGGAATAACCAAAAAGTCTCAGCTTGACGAAATTGTGGAAAAATCTTTGCGTGATGCGGCAATATGGGACGAAGTAAAAGACCGTCTGCACAAATCTGCCCTTGGTTTATCCGGCGGTCAGCAGCAGCGCCTTTGTATTGCCCGTGCACTTGCAGTTAAACCGCAGGTGCTGCTTATGGATGAACCTACAAGTGCCCTTGACCCTATATCCACTGCAAAAGTGGAGGACCTGGTTATGGAACTGAAAAAGGATTATACAATAGTGATGGTTACCCACAATATGCAGCAGGCAATGAGGGCAAGTGATGAAACAGCCTTTTTCCTGTTGGGAGAAATGATAGAAAAAGCACCAACGGAACAGCTGTTTGCCAATCCTGCAGACAAACGATGTGAAGATTATATTACAGGGAGATTCGGTTGATATGAGAAGTAATTTTGATACACAGCTTGACATACTCAATGCACAGCTTACAGAGATGTCCAATCTTATTGAAGCGGCCATCAACTGTGCAGCAGAGGCGCTGATAGAAACAGATAAGAATAAAGCCAAAATTGCAAAGGCACATGATAATGAAATTGACAATATGGAAAAAGATATCGAAAAGCTCTGCATAAAAATCCTGCTTTTGCAGCAGCCAGTTGCAAAAGACCTGCGACAGGTTTCAGCAGCACTTAAGATGATAACTGATATGGAACGTATCGGAGATCAGGCAAGGGATATATCCGATATTCTGCTTTTGTCAGAGCACGGAATAAAAATAAATCCGTCCGGGGTTATTTCACAAATGGCAAAGGCAACTATAAAAATGGTACACAATGTTGTAGACAGTTTTGTAAGAAAAGATATGGAACTTGCACAGCAGGTTATTGAGTTTGATGATGTTATAGACGTTCTTTACAGTCAGGCAAAAGAAGAAATTGTGGACAGAATACGCAGAGAGGAAGAAGATGTGAATGTTCTGGTAGATCTGCTCAGTGTTGCAAAGTATTTTGAACGAATAGGTGACCACACCACCAACATTGCCGAATGGGTTATTTTTTCGATAACAGGGGTACACAAAACTGAAAATATGATGTATACTGAAAAGTAAGAATTTATACACAATAAAATTGTATATTTAAAATCAAGAGGTAAAATATTTTGAAAATCTGGTGTATCGAAGACGATGAAAATATAAACAACCTTATAACATATGCTCTTGCAAGTCAGGGTTTTGAAGCAGAAGGAATGACCTGTTTTGCAGATATGGACAAAAAACTGCAGGACAGTCAGCCTGATTTGTTCCTGCTGGATATTATGCTGCCCGATACTGACGGGATAACCATCCTTAAAAAGCTTAAGGAAAACAGCAGCACAAGTGATATTCCTGTTATTATGCTCACGGCAAAAAACAGCGAAATTGATATTGTAAAAGCTCTTGACCTTGGAGCGGAAGACTATATCACCAAACCTTTTGGAATACTGGAGATGGTTTCCCGTGTCAAAGCGGTGCTTCGCCGCTGTGAAAAGGACAAAAAGAGCGAGGACAAACTTTCTTTTGGCATGATTGTTATGGACAAGGAGCGCCATCGTGTTACAGTTGACGGTGAAACGGTGGAACTTACACTTAAAGAGTTCAGTCTGCTTAAGCTGTTTTTGGAAAGCCCACAGAGAGTTCTGACAAGGGAAAATATTATGGATGCAGTGTGGGGTGACAGCTACGTTGGCGAAAGCCGCACGGTGGATATGCACATCAAAACACTTCGTCACAAACTTGGCAATGCAGGGGAAGCAATTGTGACAATCAGAGGCGTAGGCTATAAATTTGAACCGGTATCGGAATAAATTATGAAAAACAAAATTATACAAAACAATTTGATATCCTGTGTAATGGCGGTAATTCTTACTGCCATTATCTGCGTTATGACATATGGTCATCTTATGTCGGATGCACTTATTCTGCAGGCAGAAAACCAGGCTTATCTCTTAAAGGAAATCTGCGAAAGTGAGGCGGATGATATTGCTGCGCTTGCCGCAATGGAAGACAGCTTCAATGCAAGGATTACTTTGATTTCAAAAGACGGCACGGTGCTTTTTGACAGTGCCTATGATGAAACAGCACTTGAAAATCATCTTGAACGCGAAGAAATAATACAGGCTATGCATCACACAAAGGGCAGCAGCCAGCGTTATTCATATACGGACCTTTCAACAAACTATTACTATGCACTCAAACTCAGCGACAACAGTGTAATCAGGGTGGGTGTGCGCTCCAATCAGGCTTTCAGTGTGGCAATCCTGCCAAATCTGCCGGTTATTGTTATGGCGCTGATTGCAATTATTGCAATGATTTTTTTTGTGTCAGAAAGCACAACAAAACGTATTGTAAACACAATAGAGCATTTTAATTTTGATGTTGAGGACAGTACAGGCTATGAGGAACTGTCACCTTTTATCGACAAGATAAAGTCGCAGAACGAGACAATCAAAAAACAGATTGGCAAAACAGCTGCAGAAAAGGACAAGCTGGCAAGTATCTTTGCCAATATGGAAGAAATCTTAATAGTTTGTGACCGCAAAAAAATGGTTGTTCAGCACAACAGGCAGGCACAGAAAATTTTTGGTGTAAAGGAAAATGACCGCCTGTTTGAAATTATCGATGATGCACAGCTGAATGACAACATCGATATGGCGGTGCAGGGACAAAAGGTTCACGGGCTTTTAAAGCACAACAAGCTCAGCTATCAGTACACCATAAGCCCTAATATCCAGAATGGTGAAAACAAGGGTGTAATCATTATTTTTCTTGACATTACACAGCAGGTGGAAAGTCAGCGCATGCGCCGCGAATTCACTGCCAATGTAACACACGAACTCAAAACACCGCTCACGAGCATTCTGGGTTACAGTCAGCTTATTTCAAGCGGTATTGCAAAACCTGAGGATGTTGCGGATTTTGCTTCGGTTATCGAAAAAAACGCCCAGCAGCTGCTCACGCTTATTGAAGACATTATGCAGCTTTCGGCTTTGGATGAGGGCGGCGAACAGGAGACTGCGGCAATCAACATTAAATCGGTGATAAACGAAATACTGCAGGATTTGCAGCCTGTTACCGACGAAAAGCAAATCAGTGTCACTGCACAGCTTGAAGATATAACAATACAGGCAAACTACAAAAATATCGGTGACTTGTGCCGCAACCTTATATCCAATGCAATCAAATACAACAAGCCAAACGGCAGCATCGATATAACTCTTGAACAAAAGGACAGCAATGTGGTGTTCAAGGTGAAGGATACAGGCATAGGCATTGCCGAAAACAACATCCACAAGGTGTTCCAGCGCTTTTATGTGGTGGACAAATCCCGAAATAAAAATATAAGCAGTACGGGCCTTGGACTTTCGATA
>JAGBFE010000026.1 GCA_018109965.1 Oscillospiraceae bacterium
ATATACCATTACAACAAGTCAGGCAGACGGCGCAAATCCAAACTACGATATTACCTTTGAAAACGGCGTTTTCACTATCAATCCAAAGGAAATCGATATCAACTGGGGCCCTGTAAGTGCTCTGGCTTACACAGGCAGCAGCCTTGTTCCGTCTCCGGTTGTGACAAACCTTGAAAACGGAGATGACTGTGTGCTCACAGCCGCAGTGGTGGAAACAGCTGACGGCGCAGGTATTATCCCCGGCATATGGACAGCAAAAATCACATCTCTCTCCAATCCAAACTACAAACTGCCTGCTGATGCGGCAAAATCACGGGTTGCATTTGAAATTGTCAATGCTTCTCAGGACAATGTTCCTGCAGCAATTGCCTTCCCTGAAACAATCCGCAGCAAGGCAGACGGCAGAATCACAAACGTTGACAGCACAATGGAATACCGCAAAGACAGCGAAAACAGCTACACAGCTGTAAGCGGAAGCGAAATCAGCAACCTTGAAGGCGGCATATACTACATCCGTTACGCCGCAAAACAGTATTACAATCCATCCGCATACCAGACTGTGGTTGTATATGCAGGCAGAATGCTTGATGTAACCGTACCTTCCGTTCAGGAGGGTTACACTCTGACAGCCGACAAGACAGAGGCTTCCTGGAATGACAGTGCAACAATCACCTTTGCTCTCGCAGACGGCTATTCCAAAACCAGTGACTTTGCAGTTAAGGTAAACGGCATACCTGTTATCCCTGACAGCAATGGTCAGTTTACAATCACAGACATTCAGGAAAACAAAACAATAACAGTTGAGGGCGTGGCAGACATCACAGCACCTGCAGCATCCATCAGAATTGACAGCAAAGAATGGACCACACTGCAGGACACTGTTACACAGCAGCATTTCTACAACACAGCACAGACTGTGACAGTTGCAGCAGATGATGTAAACCTTGATAAAGTTTATTATCACATTGCAGATACTGCCGTTACAGCAGCAGATATTACCGACTGGACCGAATACACAGACAGCATCGCTGTCAATGCAAACGGCAATTACATAGTTTATGTAAAAGCAACAGATACAAAAGGCAATGTGGCATATATCAACAGCGATATCATTGTCTATGACGATATTGCACCTGTAATCAGCGGTATCACAGAAGGTGCAACCTACTACACAACACAGAAATTTATAGTAACAGATGTAAATACTGATACTGTAACTGTAAACGGCAGTACCGTAACAGAGGGAAATTACATCCTTGAAGGCAACACTGACAGGGAATATGTTGTGGTTGCCACAGACAAGGCAGGCAACAGCACAACCGTTACTGTGCAGATGAAACCGCTCAGCACTCTGTCCGGGGATATAGAAGATGTATCTGCAGAAAATATAACAGACGCTGTGATTGAAAACCTTGAAAATGTCAAAGACCTTCTGGAAAATGCAATGGGCAGTGAGGTTACCACAGCAGCTGAAAAAACCGAAGCACAGGGTATTCTGGACAAAATCAGCACTCTCGCCGATAATATTACCGTTGATTACAAAATAATCCACGGTGCAGACAGCAACTGGACTCAAGGCTCTGCGTCAACACTGGGCTTTACCGCAAACGGTGTGCTCAGCCTGTTCAAAGAAGTGAGAATTGCAGACGCACAAGGAACCCGCACAACACTTGTCAGAGATGCTGAATACACAGCACAAAGCGGCAGCACAATTGTTACCCTCAAACAATCTTATCTTGACACACTTGCTGTCGGACAGTATACGCTGGAGATTGTTTTTGATATTATTGGCGCAGAGCATATTGCAGACTGCAGCTTCACAGTAAAAGCAAAGCCCGCACCGGCACCTACAGCCACACCTGAGCCAACCCCAACCCCTGCAGCAACAAAAAAACCTGCGGCAAAAGCAACCGCAAAACCTACAGCCACACCTGAACCTACCGAAACACCTGTTGAAGAAAAAGAAACAGAAACAGGTACAACAACCGAAACTGAAACAGGTGACGGACAACAGGACGAAACAGAAACTATTACACCGCAGGTGCCTGCAGAAAGCACTTCATTCCCGATACTGCCGATAATCATTGCGTTGGCAGCAGTTGTGGCAGTTATGGTAATCATTATCCTTAAAAAGAAAAAGGAAGACGAAGAATAAATAAAATATTCTGATAAATTTATACCACCGGCAGAAACTCAATTGCTCTGCCGGTGGCATTTGTTTTCCTGAAAACTGTTATTAAAACTGTTGGGAAATATCAGTTTATCAAATTGCCGGAATATCCAAAAACAAACCGCCAGCTTAGCGGCCTCCCGACAAAAAAATACAAACCTTATTTTTAACACAAAAAGGCTGCTGCAGCGTCAGCAACACTTGCATTACACAAAGTAGTGCTGCGCGTCTTTTCCTTGCAGCACTTTTTCTGTCAAAACAGGCAAAAATGTACCCGGCAATACACATTGCAGTGTATTGCCGGGTATTTATATTTCCTTATTGGGATGTCGCTTTTTATGCAAGCGGTTTTGGTGGTATATCTGATTTTGCTTATCTCTTTTCGGGGATGATTTCCAGCCAGTATCCGTCAGGGTCTTCTATAAAGTAAATACCCATTGCAGGGTTTTCAAAGCAGATGCATCCCATTTCCTCGTGCAGTTTGTGTGCAGCTTCGTAGTCATCCACTTTAAATGCAAGGTGAAATTCGCATTCGCCAAGGTCATAAGCATGAGGATGGTCATTGAGCTGTGTCAGCTCCAGCTGAAAAGAGCTTTCTTCGTTCTGCATATAAACAATGGTGAAATTGTCGCTGTCTATACGTCTTGCTTCGTGGAGCCCAAGTGCCTTTTCGTAGAAAGCCATGGATTGTTCAAGGTTGGCAACGTTGTAGTTTTCGTGAACCATTCTGAATTTCATATTTAACCTCTTTTCTGCATACATGTCTGTTTACCTGAATTATTTGCTGTTAAATAAATGATAGTATACCTGCAAATAAAAGTAAAGAAAGATTTTACTTTAGCATAATATAATCATAAACATATTTTGGTTCCAAATTCAAAGGTAATATAGCGTGATAAGGCCGGATTTATACAATCGGGAAGGGATAATGCAAGGATATAGTATTATTAACCGCTTGCATTATAACTGCCTGCTCCGTTAATCATGACTGAATGAAAATAAAAGGCTTGAATAATTGTTGAAAGAGCAGTATAATATCTGCAGATAAATACAGGGGAGCTCGTATGGCGGGCTGAGAGGAAGTAATTTAACTTCGACCCTTTAACCTGATGCGGATAATGCCGTCGTAGGAAGTCATGTGCAGGATTTTTTACAGGAAGTGCCGTAAAAGGTTGCTTCCTGTTTTTATTGTCACAACTTAAAATGCGGGGGAGCCTGTGAGGCAGGCTGAGAGGAAGGCGGGACCTTCGACCCTTATACCTGATATGGATAATGCCATCGTAGGAAGTCAAAACAAGATTGATATACGGAGATATCCATAAAGGGTATCTCCGTTTTTTGTTGCATATTTTTTGGAAAGAGGTGCTGAGAAAAAGACATATTCAGGCAGAGGGGGAGCGCCCTGTGCTTTTCGTAAAGCGATGGGAACCTGTGTTTCAGGGTGAGAGGATACTTTTGAGTATCGACCGCACAAGGCTGTACGGCCTTGTTCAGTTTAAAAATACGAAAAGAGGAAAAAACAAATGATTAAAACAAAACAGACTTTAAGAATGACCGTTCTTGCCATGCTTATTGCTCTTGGCGTAGTTATTTCACCGTTTCTGCGTGTGGAGGGTATGTGCCCCATGGCTCATTTTATCAACATTGTGTGCAGTGTACTTATGGGCCCGTGGTATTCGCTTTTATGTGCAACGCTTATCGGCATAATCCGTATGCTCACTATGGGCATCCCGCCTATTGCACTTACAGGTGCAGTGTTCGGTGCATTTCTTTCAGGTGTGTTTTACCGCCTTTCAAAAGGCAACATACTGTTTGCAGTAATCGGCGAAGTATTCGGCACAGGTATTATCGGTGCAATAGCTTCTTATCCTGTAATGTCAATACTGTGGGGCAAAGAGGGCTTAAGCTGGCTGTTCTATGTACCAAGCTTTATCGCAGGCACACTTATCGGCGGCAGCATTGCGCTGGTGTTTCTTAAAAAACTGACAGCAAACGGTATGCTTAAAAGATTTCAGGCTATGCTTTCAGACAATGTTTATGAAGACAAAACAGGGCTTATCAGCAACACAGCCTGCATTGCCGCAGTGGGAGCAATTCTCTATGTAGTCATCGAAATCCCAACAGGTATATTCAGCCTTACCTCTCCTGTATGGCACATTGTTTCAAGGGGATGTATTGCAGTTTCCGTTACAGTGGCGGCTGTATATTTCATCTTTCAAAAATTAAAAAAGGAAAAACAAAATGATTCATCAGATAAATGAAATCCGTAAAAAAACAGTGGATAAGAACCCTCTTATCCACTGTATAACAAATCCTATATCAATAAATCAGTGCGCCAATGGCGTGTTGGGTGTTGGTGCAAGGCCTATGATGGCGGAGCACCCTATGGAAGTTGGCGAAATAACACAGACTGCAGATGCCCTTGTGATTAACATAGCCAACATCACCGATATCCGTATGCAGTCTGCAAAGATATCCGCACAGACCGCCCAAAGCAACAATATCCCTTTTATCACAGATGCTGTGGGAATATCATGTTCATCATTAAGGCGCAGTTTTATCAGCGATTTTCTTGAATATTTCAGACCGACAGCAATCAAAGGGAATTATTCGGAAATTTATGCTTTATATGATGATATGTACACCTCTGCAGGTGTTGATGCCGATGAAAATCTTAAAACGGAAAACATAAGCAGAGCAGCAATAAAACTGGCACAGAAATACAGCACAATGGTGCTTGCCAGCGGAAAAACCGATATTGTCACCGACGGCAAAACCGTTGTGTATATCCATAATGGCACACCGCAGCTGGCACAGATAACAGGCACAGGCTGTCTGCTTGGTATGCTGTGCGGCTGTTATCTGTCTGTTGACCGCAGTATAAATGCACTGGTAACAGCCTGCGCTGTGCTTGGTATAAGCGGTGAATTGTCACAGACCGAAAAAGGCAACGGCACATTTTTTGTAAATCTTATGGATAATCTGTCGGTGCTGAAAAATGAACAGATAGAAAAATTATTAAATATAGAGGTGAAAGCCATTGAAGAACTTTGATACAACACTTTATTTTATCACCGACAGCACAGGTTTTTCAGAAGAAGAATTCCTTTGCAGGGTAGAACAGGCACTCAAGGGCGGCGTTACCCTTTTGCAGCTGAGAGAGAAAAACAAAACCACAAGGGAATATATTTCCCTGGCACAAAAGGTGCACGAAATCACAAAACGATATAACGTGCCGCTTATCATTGATGACCGTATTGATGTGGCAATGGCTGTTGATGCCGAAGGGGTACACCTTGGGCAGAGCGATATGCCCGTTGATATTGCCCGCATGATTTTGGGAAAAGACAAAATAATCGGGGCAACTGCAAAAACTGTGCCACAGGCGCTGGAAGCATACAAAAACGGAGCCGACAACCTTGGTGTCGGTGCAATTTACCCTACAACCACAAAGGTGAAAACAGTGCTCACCTCTGTTGATACACTAAAAGAAATCATCAATGCTGTACCGATACCGGCGAATGCAATCGGCGGGTTAAACAAGGATAATATGTCGGTGCTCAAAGATACAGGCATAGCAGGTGTTTGTGTGGTTTCAGCTATTATGAAGGCAGAAAATCCACAGAAAGCTGCTGAAGAGATAAAAGAAAAGTTTTTAAGTTTTAAATAATGTTAATCAAGCGGCAGATTGGGGGCACCACCTTATGCCGCTATACAAAAATAGTGCTAAAAACGAAAGGAGCAAATCTATGAAAACAGCATTATCAATCGCTGGCAGTGACTGCAGCGGAGGCGCCGGTATCCAGGCAGATATCAAAACAATGACGATGAACGGAGTGTTTGCAATGAGTGCGGTTACTGCACTTACTGCACAGAACACAATGGGAGTTTACGCTATTCAGGAGTCAACACCGCAGTTTTTAAAACAGCAGCTGGATGCGGTGTTCAGCGATATCTTTCCCAATGCAGTAAAGATAGGAATGGTATCCTCCAAAGAGCTTATCGAAGTTATTGCAGAAAGACTTGAATTTTACAATGCAAAAAATATTGTTGTTGACCCTGTAATGGTTGCAACCGCAGGTTCTGCACTTATGAAAACAGATGCAATACAGACCCTTGCTGACAGGCTGCTGCCGCTTTCTGCAGTCATTACACCCAATATACCCGAAGCACAGGTGCTTTCAGGTATTGAAATAACAGATAAAGAAGAAATGGAAAAAGCTGCAAAGCATATCGGTGATACATATGGCTGTGCCGTGTTGCTCAAGGGCGGTCACAGCATCAACGATGCCAACGACCTTTTGTATTCAAACGGCAAAATGATGTGGTTTGCAGGCAAAAGGATAGATAACCCCAACACACACGGAACAGGCTGTACCCTGTCCAGTGCCATTGCCTCCAATCTTGCCAAGGGGTTTGGACTTGAGGAGTCGATAAAAAGAGCAAAACAATACATTTCAGAAGCGTTGGAAGCCATGCTGGATTTGGGCAAAGGCAGTGGACCTATGCAGCACAACTTTGCATTGCAGGGGAAATATGCAGAGGAGGCGGCAAAATGAGTACAGTAAAAAGAATGCTCGGTGCAGCGGCAGAAATATGGAAAGCATATAACGGACATCCCTTTGTTATGGGAATTCAGAACAGTACACTGGATAAAGACAAGTTCCGATATTATATGATTCAGGATTATCTCTATCTTGAAGATTATGCAAAAACATTTGCCATAGGCGTTGCAAAGGCAAAAAGCCTTAAAACAGCAAATCTGTTTGCAAAGTATATCAATGTTATGAACGGCGAACTGAATGTTCACGAAGGATACTTTGCAAAATTAAGGATAACACAGGAAGAAATAGATTCTGCCCGCCGTTCTCTCTGTAATCTGTCCTATACATCATATATGCTCCGTGTAGCATATGAAGAAAGCGAAGCAGAAATTCTTGCGGCAATTCTGGCCTGTGCATACAGCTATGAAATCATTGCCAAAAATATAGTTAAAAACAATCCGTCATCAGTTAACGATGAATTTTACGGTGACTGGGTCAAAGGATATATCAGCG
>JAGBFE010000226.1 GCA_018109965.1 Oscillospiraceae bacterium
AGTTCAGACGTGTGCTCTTCCGATCTATATATGGCTTTTCCTTCATCGGAATAACACTCTTTACCCATCGACTCGATTTTAAAGCGCCTTACAAAACCATCTTTTGTTCCAAACCACAGTATATCTTTTTCCACTGCAAAACAATTTGCAGGCACATTGTTCCAGAAATATGCTTCATATCGGGAATTTTTTTCATTTGCCCGTGCGGCAACAATCTGCCTTGTATCAAACAGATAACAGTTTCCGTTTACTGAAATAATATAAAAATCCTTCCATACACACGCAGCTGCATCTTCAATCCTTTCTTCGTTTATTAGCCTTGCATCCACCTGTCCGGAACGGTTTACAAGCATTTTCTGTGATGTTATAACGCTGCTTACCACCGCAAAAACCCCGCGTGAAGACAAAAACAGCGGTTCATCATTTACAACAGCAAAACAATGCTTTGACACAGCACCTATGCCGCCAATACAGCTTTGCACCATAAAAACAGCCCTGCCGTCACTGTCTGCAGACACACTGCGCATAAACAGGGTTGTGTCCTGCCCATTGTTTTCTTTTACTATCCCCAGATATTCACCCATTTTAAGATATCCCATAACTGCGGTCTGTCCGCTGCCTATGTTTGCATAGTCAAGGTCGGAAAAATATGTCGGGTCAAATACTCCACTCCAGAAATCCTTGTGAGGACAATCGGCATTGCCGCTGAGGAACACCCTGTTTTCACCGCCGAGTCCATAAAGTGCGGATATTGTGCATCCCAGTATCTTTTCTTTGTATCCGTTTATTGTCTTTGTGTATGTAACAAAAATATTGTCCTGCCCTGCAATAACAGCAGGATGTGCTTTTGCAAATGTGATTTTGCCAACAGTCAGATTGACGGTATAATCGGTATCCTTTGCAAGTACCGTCCGTTCAGCGTTGTGGTCAAGTACTTCAATTTTGTCAACACTGTCAACATTGTCAGTTCCAAGCTGGTATATAAGGTCACTTTCTGTACCGATAAAATTTTCTCTGCGCTGTGGACAGATCAAATTTATATTCTCATAGCTTTCGCCGCCCCCCTGCGGTGTCTTTGCAATGGTTACAAGAGGTATATATGCATTTTCTGTCACACTTTCAATTTTTTCTCCGTCAAAAAACAGATATTCTTTTCCGGTAAGAATGTAGAACCCGCCTTTTTCACCTTTCAAAGCATAAAAACCGCAGCCTTTGGCATTATTTATTCCCGAAATCAGAACAATCGGCTCACTGTCAAGCAGATAAATCTTATCTCCGCAGTGACAAATAGTATGTTTAACCTTATCAATTGTGCAAAACCATATGTTATGCACTTCGCCATCAAGGGAAAAAACAGTTTCCCATCCCGGTCTCTTTACCGGGTTTGTACTGCCGTCGGGCATCATGTTGAGACAGTAGGGTGAACGGCTGCTGTCCACAAGTGACGGATGGGAGGAAAAATCCACACCTCTGAGTTTTTCATATCCTGACAGTACCAGTTTATTCAAAGCGGCCATTCAGTCCACCTCCATCTCAATCGCAGGTGTTACAATTTCCAGCAGAGTGACATACTGATTATTGTAAACCGCCGCAAGTGTTGTTTCCTCCTGGGCCTGCATCAATTTTGCAGCAAGCGCATAGCATATTGGCGCATACAATTCGCTTTCATAGTCAATTGCATCATCCATACCTTTTATTTTCACAGGAGATTCCAGAGGGGATTTGCCTTTTTTGAATCTTATCTGGTTATTGTTTAAAAATATTTCAGCCAGCAGAATATTTATAATTCTGACCGCAAAATATTCCATATCATCTTCATCGTCTGTACGGGATATATTAAGCGCCAGTGCATTTTCATAAATTTCCTTTGCTGTCATTTTTGTCCCTCCTTTTTAAATAATCCGCCACATTTGTGGCGGATTATTCAGTTTTATTTGTATCAGATTGTTTTTTCGCTCACTGAAGAATCAAACAATCCTGTTTTGTAAGCATAAGCCTTGATAACTGTGCCTGTCTCCAAACCTTCAGGCTGACCGATAACCGCTGTTACGGAATATCTTGGGTCACTGCCGTCAGTTGTGTATTTAAACTGTGCGCTGGCAGTTGCAGATGTGAGCGTACCTGCCGCACTGATTTCAGGCGCCTCACAGATTTCAGCCACGGAAGTATCCACTTCTGCATAAATACCTTTTGCACGTGATGCAATGACAAAGCAGTCGTAGTAGTTGCGGCCTTCAAGCAGATTGCCGCTGATACCAGGAGGGTCCTTGTG
>JAGBFE010000227.1 GCA_018109965.1 Oscillospiraceae bacterium
AAAAGAATAACATTTAAGCTGTTTTCAGTCAATGGATTACACAGTTTTTATTTATTTTTTGTGTAAAATATGGTAAAGTATTTTTTAATGATTAATTTATTTTGGAGGCTTTTGCAGATGAAAAAAATCCCTGTGATAATGGATGTGGATACAGGCATTGACGATGCTGTGGCAATACTTGTTGCCATGGCTGCACCGCAGCTTGATATAAAAGGTATAACTGTTGTGGCGGGCAATCAGACACTGGAAAAAACATTGCACAATACATTGTCAGTGGTGGAATACTTCGGCCGCAGTGATACTCCTGTTGCAGCAGGCAGCAGCAGGCCCCTTGTAAAAGAACTTCAGGCAGACCCTGCAACCCACGGTGAAAGCGGGCTTGGCACAGCAAGGCTGCCTCAGCCATTAGTCAAGCCTCACAGTATGGATGCGGTATCCTTTCTGCGTGAAACACTGGAAAAATCAGAGGAGAAAATAACTCTTGTACCTGTGGGACCGCTTACAAATATAGCCCTGCTTATAAGCTGCTATCCCCATATCAAGGAAAAGATAGACCGTATAGTAATGATGGGTGGCGGTGCATTTGAAGGCAATATGAATGCAGTGTGTGAGTTCAATCTGTTTACAGACCCAGAAGCTGCGCAGATTGTGTTTGACAGCGGTATAGAAATTGTTATGTGCGGTCTGGATATAACAATGAAAAGCTACACCACAATGGAAGATATACTGCGCATCAAGGCAACGGGAACAAAAGCAGGTGATTTCTGTGCAGAAGCGTTTGCGCTTTACTATGACAGATATGTAAACAACAGCCGTCTGCCGGGATGTGCTGTTCACGACGCAGTGGCAGTAACATATCTGCTTCACCCTGAATGGATAAAAACAGAAAGGGCAAATGTAAAAGTTGATATTGACGGTATGGAAACCTATGGCCAGACAGTGTGCGATTTCCGCAAAGGCAGGGATAAATCAATGGACAATGCGCTGGTATGTCTTGATATAGACAGAGAAAAATTTATCGGTCTGCTGGAAGAAACCTGTAAATATTACAAATAGGACGGAATGTTTATGAATAAAATACCTTTGATTATAGATACAGACTTTACCCGTGACGATATTGTGGCGGTTGCAATGGCTGCAAACTGCGGCAAGTATGATATAAAAGCTATAAGCTGTTACGGTGAATGGTTTGTGGAGACAGTTCAGCTGCGTGATAGTCTGGGACTGGATTGTCCTGTTTGCTGGGGTGCGATGAAGCCCCTTTTCAGACAGGAAAACGGTGATGATATATACGGAAATACTGATGCGGATTTTGACGGCAAAACCAGCATCGGCACAAAAGACGAAGACTATCCCTGGGACAGAATATATTCTGAAGCCGTAAAGGCACAGGGCAAGCTGGAAATTGTAACACTCGGTCCGGTTACAAATATCGCCCTTACTCTGCTCAGATACCCACAGATAAAACCGCTTATAAAACATATTTTCTGCTTTGCAGGAAGCGGTTACAAAGGCAATGTTCTGCCGTACAGCGAATACAATGCTTACAGTGACCCCGATGCACTGAAAATTGTTTTTGACAGCGGTATAGCTGTTACAATGTGCGGGCTTGACGGCATAGAAAACTGTGCCGTTGAAACAGGGGA
>JAGBFE010000228.1 GCA_018109965.1 Oscillospiraceae bacterium
ATTTGCTTTGATGGGCAGGGATGAAAAACCTCAAAGCTCATCCCAGCCTGACAGCGAATTTGTGCAGAACAGTCAGGAACAGCAGCCATCATCTGATACACAGAACAATTCTTCATCAGATGAGCAGATTTCATCAGAAGAAAACAAGGTAGATAGTGAACAATCCTCACAGGAGGAACAGACACCGCAGTCTGCAACCAAACCGAAAAAGAAGAAAAAATCAATTTTTGCAAGGATAGGCTCAATTTTCTCAAAAGAAGAAGTTGTGGAAGTGGTTTTCCCTGCAATGAGTTTTGGCGTGCAGGTCAGCCAAGCGGCAGAAAGCATTATCAGCCTGTCACCAATGGCAACCGAAATTATCCTTTCTTCTCCGTCACAGCACAGTCTTGTGGCAGTCAGCGAATACTGCAACAAGCGGGGAACTGAACTGATGACGGTGGGTACACCGCTTATTCCCAAAACGGACAAAATCATTCAGCTTGCGCCGGATTATCTTATTGTGCAGAACCCGTTGAGTGAACAGGACAAAATCAAAATTCAGCAAAGCGGAATAACTGTTCTGCAGTTTAACGCGCCGCAGTCGCTGGAGGATTTTAAGGAAATTTACCGCAGTGTGACAGCACTTACCAAAGGCGCGGATATTGCAACCCTGCAGGCAGAAAGAGTATATGCTGACCTTACAGAAAAACTTGACCTTTATGATGTTGCCCTTGCCAATGTGCAAAAGAAAAGTGCAGTAATGCTGTTCAACAGCTATGGCATGGCGGCAACAAAAGATACTTTTGAAGGCAAAATTCTATCAACTTTCTTTGATATTGCAGTCGATGGACAAAACTATTTTGCCCAAAGCGTTGAAGAAATTGCACAGACCAACCCGCAGGTGCTGATAGTTTCTGACCTTATCAGTGCCGAACAGCTGGCACAGCTTGGTTTTGGTGAAACAGAGGCATACAAAAACGGTAATGTTTATTATGTGAATGTTCAGAATTTTGAAAACGCAAGTGCAAAATCGCTTAAAACACTTGCAGGCGTTGCCAACAGTGTTTACGGTGATGCAATCCAGCCTGCACCTGCCGAAGAAACTGAAGATAAATAAAAACACAAAAGGTCGGCTGAAAACAGCTGACCTTTGCTTGTCAATATAGTTATGGAGAACAAAATGAAAACTCTCAATATAGCACTGCTGCAGATTGCCCCTACAGGCACATTGAACGGCAACCTGCAAAAGGGTGATGAATACTGCCGCAAGGCAAAGGCTATGGGTGCAGATATTGCACTGTTCCCCGAAATGTGGAGCAATGGATATGATATCTATGAGCGCCCTGCTGAAATATGGACAAAGGAAGCAATATCAGCAGACAGCGACTTTGTAAACCATTTTGGCAGCCTTGCAAAACAGCTGGATATGGCAATCGGCATCACATTGCTTGAAAAAACTGAAGGCAACCCCCGAAACACAATGGTGCTGTTTGACCGTTATGGCGAAAAGAAATTTACCTATGCCAAGGTGCACACCTGTGATTTCGGCACGGAATGCAATCTCACACCGGGGGAAGATTTTTATGTGACTGACCTTGATACGGCAGTTGGAACTGTAAAGGTTGGTGCAATGATATGTTACGACCGCGAATTCCCTGAAAGTGCCCGTATCCTTATGCTCAAGGGCGCAGAGGTTATCCTTGTGCCAAATGCCTGCCCTATGGAGATAAACCGTCTCTCACAACTGCGTGGCAGAGCATACGAAAATATGCTGGCAATTGCCACCTGCAACTATCCTGCCACAGTGCCTGACTGCAACGGCGGTTCAACTGTATTTGACGGCGTGGTTTATCTGCCACAGCTGGAAGGTTCCCGCGATACCTGCATTTTGCAGGCAGGGGAGGAGGAAGGCGTTTGTGTGGCACAGCTTGATCTGGGTCAGCTGCGTGAATACCGCAAAAGTGAAGTTCATGGCAATGCCTACCGCAGGCCTGACAAATATTCAATTCTTACCGAAAATAAAATTGAACAGCCTTTTGTAAGGGATGATTACCGTTATAAGCGATAAATATGTACAACAAACAAAAATCACCATCTGTAATAAATACAGGTGGTGATTTTGTTAATATTTGTCGATGTATTACTTTCTGTATAATTTTGTTGTGTAATCCCTGCGGCTTTCACAGCTGAATTTAAAAAATAATCCCTGCAAATCAGTTGCAAAGCTTTCTGCTTGAACCACAGCGGCACAGTCGGCATTTTTATCCTGCAGAATACGGTAAGAATGGCTTATTGGTATTTTACTTGTATCAGCTGCGGCTTTTACAATTTCCTCACCTTTTGCATCCATTGCAAGTATTCTTGCAAAAGGCGGGGACGGCGGAGCATCGCTGCAATCGCCCATAACAGCACCGAGCATAATGCGGTTAAGACGGCTGCGGGTATACTGTTTTGTTGGCAGATTATCAAGCAGACTGTCAAGACTTATCGCTTTTACTGCGGCGTTTTCAAAAGCGTGGCTCAGTTCTTCGTTGCAGTCAGCAATGGCTGCAAAACCGTCAGCTTTAAGGCTTTTCAGCTTTGCCAGCACAAACTTTTCAAAGGCGGTGTCACATACAAAATAGTCTCCCTGTTCAAGTTTGTTCAAAAGTTGCGGGGCAATGTTTTCGGGCACAAGGGAAGCTACCTGTTCAAAGCGGTATTCACTGACGCATTTTCTTATATATCCTGCGCTTGCAAAACCGTCTCTGACAGCCATGTCATTATAGTTTGCCCCCTGTCTTTTTACAGGAACAAACTCCACATCCCAGCCGCTTTTTTTGCATTCTTTTATATATTCAAGGGCGAGGATATCGTTGGAGGCGGACAAAACCGCACGGTTTATATCAAAATGGTCGGTTATCGCTTTTTCCCTTGCAGTTGCAAAGGAGAGCTTTTGTGAAAGATAGTTTTTCAAAGAGGTTTCGTATTCATCGGTCAAAAGGTAATCTGCAATACTGCACAAAAGGCTGATATCATCACTTTCGCTGCCAAAGCACAAAGCGTTTACACCAAGGTTTTTCAGTATCTGTACGCCGCTTCTGGCAAAGCCTTCAGCGGACATACTGCTGTAAGGGTAGGGTATTTCGCACACCAGCGATACTCCGCATTCCACAGCATATTTTGCCCTTTCAAACTTTGAAAGCATGCTGAACTCACCGCGCTGAACACAGCTGCCGCCCATGGCAACGGCAATATGCTCAAAGCCGAGGCTTTTGAGATAGTCAATCTGATATTTATGCCCCTTGTGAAAAGGATTGTATTCCGCTATAATTCCCGCTGTTTTTGGCATAAAAAGCTCCTTTTGCCTTGAAAAATGTATAAAGATATTATATAATAATTATGCTATAAAATAAATACCATTTTTTTGGAGGACTGATTAACATGAAAATATTAGTTATCAACTGTGGTTCCAGCTCTTTGAAATATCAGCTCATCAACATGGCTGACGAAAGCGTTATCTGTAAAGGTAACTGCGAAAGAATTGGTATCGACGGTTCTTTTATCACACATAAAGCAAACGGCGGCGAATGGAAAGTAGAAACAAACTTCCCAACACATAAAGAAGCATTTGCTAAAGTTGTTGAAATGATGACAGAAGGCGAAGGCAAAGTTATCGAAAGCAAATCCGAAATCAGCGCTATCGGTCACCGTATCGTGCAGGGTGCTGAAAAATTCAGCGAACCATGCCTCGTTAACGATGATGTTATCCAGACAATCGATGATCTTTCTGTTCTTGCACCAGCTCACAACAAAGCACACGCTATCGGTCTCCGCTCCGCAAAAGAAGTTTTCGGCGCAGACGTACCAAACGTTGTAGTATTCGACACAGCTTTCCATGCAACAATGCCACCTAAAGCATACATGTACGCTGTACCATACGAATTCTATGAAAAACATGCAATCCGTCGTTACGGTTTCCATGGTACATCCCACAAATTCGTATCCAGAACAGCTGCTGAATACCTTGGCAAAAAACCAGAAGAACTCAAGATGATCACACTTCACCTTGGCAACGGTGCTTCCCTTGCAGCTGTTGACGGCGGCAAAGTTGTTGACACATCCATGGGTCTCACACCACTTGGCGGCTTCATGATGGGTTCCCGTTCCGGCGACCTTGACCCATCCGTTGTAGGTTACATTTCTGAACTCACAGGTATCAAAGGCAACGACCTTACAGACTACCTCACAAAGAAAGCTGGCTTCCTTGGCGTTTCCGGCATCTCCAGCGACTGCCGTGACATCGAAGTTGCAGCAGCAGAAGGCGATGAAAAAGCAAAACTCGTTCTCGATATGTACTTCTACCAGCTCCAGAAATTCGTAGGCAGCTACACAGCAGCTATGAACGGTCTTGACGTAATGGTATTTACAGCAGGTATCGGCGAAAACTCCGCTTCTGTACGTGAAGGCGTATGTGAAGGCCTTGGCTACTTCGGCGTAGAAATCGACAAAGAAAAGAACAAACTCCGTGGTCTTGATGTTAACGACATCACAGGTCCAAACAGCAAAGTTAAAGTTCTTGTTGTTGCTACAAACGAAGAATTGATGATTGCTCGTGACACTAAAAAAGTTGTTTTCGGTGAATAATAACCTGTCCGGATTGCCTGCGCAATCTGCACGCTGATGCGTTTGTCACAGCAATAATCAATAAACTATATTGAAAAAATAGTAATATTTTTAGCACTGAACGGTGAAAGCTTCGGCTTTCACCGTTTTTTATATGGTAGAAATGTTCATATATTTATGATATTATCAAAATATAATACAGGCAAAGGGGAATGAAATATGTATACAGGTTTCAGTTTTATTGATATGCTTGTAAGCGAAATTACAATGGCCGTGGCGGCAGTTGTGTTTTTGATATGTGCTTTTCTGCTGATTTTTAAAAGAAAAAAACTTGGTGCAGGAAGCAAAACCCTTGCAGTTGCAGGAATTATAATAACAGGTGTTTATCTTGGATTTATCCTGTTTATTGTTATCATGTGGGGAAGTCAGATGAGATAAAAGTGTTTTTACTTTAAAATATTAACGGCAGGGTGATTTTACCCTGCTGTTTTGTATTACATAAGCAGTCGACTGACAATCGGTTGCCATATCTGCCGTGTATTGATATAGTTAAATGCAGAAGATATACGGGAGGCACAGTTATGACCGAAATCAATAAAGAAAAAATGGGCAGTTTTATATCACAGCTGCGAAAAGAAAAGGGAATGACACAAAAGGAGCTTGCAGAAAAGCTGTTTATATCAGCAAAGGCTGTCAGCAAATGGGAAACAGGGATAAGTACACCTGACGTGGGACTGCTTATGCCTCTGGCAGATATACTTGGTGTTACTGTTACAGAACTGCTTCAGAGCGAAAAACTGCCGCAGGAAAAGGTAATTGACAAATACAATGCGGATGAAATTGTTGCAAAGGCAATCAGAATAAGCAACGGTGAAACAAAAGGCAGTTTTGCAGAAAAGAAACACTGGGTCACGCTTTTTGCAGCTTCTTTGATAACAGGTGCAGTGGAAGTGGCTGGCCTTATCATGCTGGGATTCAACAAATATTATATTGCAGATTTTGTTCCGTTTATGGTAGTCAGCATTTTTCTTGGTGCATATTTTACCTTTGTTGTAAAGGACAGAATACCGGGGTTTTATGATGACAACAAAATAAATTTTTATACCGACGGATTTATGAAACTCAATATGCCGGGGTTGTATTTCAATAACAGCAACTGGCCTCATATAGTGGCATATATAAGATACTGGTCATATAGCCTTAACATAGCGGTACCGATTTTCTTTTTTGTGTTTGACAGGTTTATACCTATATATCTCACAGGTATCCTTTGCCTTGTGATTGTTATGACAACACTGCTGGTACCGATATATGCAATAGGCAAAAAATATGAATAAGAAAAAGCAGAGCAAAGTGCACACAGATGTGCAACTTATGTTCTGCTTTTTATTTTTATAATTATTATATTCTGTTGTTTTCGCCCCATATGCACAACTGGTCCAGCACCTGCATAAGAGAAGTACCGCGCTCGGTCAGATAGTATTCTACCTTTGGTGGTACCTGAGGATATTCAACACGTTTTATCAGTCCGTCGTTTTCCAGCTCTTTCAGATTTGTGCTTAAAGTTTTGTCAGAAATTTTTTTAAGATATCTGCGCAGCTCATTGAAGCGCACAGGTTCAAATTCCATCAGACAGTACAAAATGACCATTTTATGCTTGCCGTTTATCAGTGACAGTGTATAGCTGAAACCTGTGTCGTCAAAATTGGCATTTTCAATATAATTTTTAATCATGGATTTTCACACTTTCCTTTGTGATAGTATCTATCGAAAAAGACAGTACTTGTTAAAATTTCGGTACTTGATATAATTATAAATACAGAACAGGAACCTGTCAAGAAACAGATGATATGAGGTGTTTTATATGAGCAAAAAAATAGTTATTTTAAATGGCAGTCCACGCAAAAACGGCAATACTGCAGCTTTGACTGAGGCATTTACAAAAGGAGCACAGAACAGCGGAAATACTGTTACAGAGTTTTTTCTGGACAATATGAATATCCACGGCTGCAAAGGCTGTTTTGGCGGAGGCAAAAACACTGACAGCCCATGTGTGCAGAAGGATGATATGGACAAAATTTATACAGTTTACAGACAAGCGGATATTGTTGTGCTGGCATCACCGTTGTATTACTGGGGCATCAGCGGACAGCTTAAATGTGCTTTTGACCGCCTGTTTGCAGTGGCAGAATGCGATGCAAACTACAAAAATCCTGAAAAAGAATGTGTGCTTGTTATGGCAGCGGAAGGTGACGGATTTGAAGAAACACTGCACTGGTACGATAACCTTGAAAAACACATAGGATGGAAAAGCATAGGCAAAATTCTTTGCAGCGGTGTAATGGCTGTTGGTGATATCAAAGGTAACGAAAAGCTCACAGAAGCATATAATTTGGGAGCATCAATCGGATAAACAAAAAACAGGTTAAAGGTAAAACTATGATTACAATATATCATTTTATTATTGTATGCCCTCTGGTATTTCTGGCGGGTTTTGTAGATGCAGTTGCAGGCGGCGGGGGACTGATATCTCTGCCGGCATATATGATTTCGGGTTTGCCTGTTCATTTTGCAATCGGGACAAACAAACTTAGCTCAGGTATGGGTACGGCTGTTGCAACAGCCAAATTTGCAAAAAGCGGGTTTATAAACTGGAAAACAGCGGCAATATGCGCTGTGTGTGCACTGATTGCATCCAATATGGGTGCGAGAATTGCGCTGATGATAAGTGATGCGGTGTTTAAAAAGCTGCTGCTGGTTATTCTCCCGCTGACAGCATTTTATATATTCAAAAGCAAGTCACTGGATATGCCGACAAATGCTTATTCTTACAGAAAAACGCTGTTGATTGCCATAGCAGCTGCCCTTGCAATAGGATTATACGATGGATTTTACGGTCCGGGAACAGGTACATTTCTTATTCTGCTGCTCACAGGTGCGGCCCATATGAAGCTTAATGAGGCAAACGGCATTTCAAAGGTTATCAATCTGGCAACAAACATATCAAGTTTATCAGTTATGTTCATGAACGGAAAGGTTCTGCTTGGGCTTGGACTTGTGGCAGGCATATTCGGTATGGCTGGCAATTATTTGGGCACACGTTTTTTTGAAAAAGGCGGGGCAAAGTTTGCCAAACCGATGATTGTTGTGGTTCTGACAATATTTTTTGTAAAAATTGTTACAGAAATGATATAGGCAGTTGATATTAAAAATACCGTCGCAGAATATTGAAAGAAATTTTGCAAAGTGGCGGTAGCTTGTTTACGATATACAGATTTGAAGCATAAACAAAAACCGACAGGGTAATTGATTTACTCTGTCGGTTTTTGCGTTTTATTTAGTTTGCTTTCTTTTCGTCTTTGTTCTGTTCTTTTGGTTTTCTCATTGTAAGGGAAATGCGTTTTTTGTTTACATCAACGCTGAGCACCCACACAGTCACAATGTCGCCAACCTTGAGCATTTCGCTTGGGTGTTTGATGTATTTGTCACAAATCTGGCTGATGTGCACAAGACCGTCCTGATGCACGCCGATGTCCACAAATGCACCAAAGTCAATTACATTGCGCACTGTGCCGGTAAGTTCCATGCCTGCAACAAGGTCGTTCATGTCAAGCACATCGGTGCGAAGCAGCGGTTTTGGCAGTGCATCACGCATATCTCTGCCAGGCTTGATAAGTTCAGCCACAATGTCTTTAAGTGTAGGCACACCCACCCCAAGCTGTTCTGCCAGCTTTTCAATACCGATTTTTTCAACATCCTTTTCGAGAGATGTGATTTTTTCGGTGCCGATGTCTTCTGTGGTGTACCCCACTGCAGCCAGCAGCTGTTTTGCTGCATCATAGCTTTCAGGATGTACGGAGGATGAATCAAGCTTGTCTTTTGCACCCGGAATTCTCAAAAAGCCTGCAGAAAGCAGATAGGCTTTAGGACCAAGTTTGCTTACTTTGAGCAGCTGATTTCTCTTTGTGAATTCGCCGTTTTCTTCGCGGTATGCAACAATGTTTTTGGCAATGGATTTGTTAAGGCCCGACACGCGTTCGAGCAATGGAGCAGAAGCTGTGTTGAGGTCAACGCCAACTGTGTTTACACAGTATTCCACCACGCCGTCAAGGCTTTCTTCAAGGCGCTGTTTTGGCATATCGTGCTGGTACTGGCCAACACCGATGGATTTTGGGTCAATCTTTACAAGCTCAGCCAATGGGTCCTGCAGTCTTCTTGCAATGGAAACAGCACTGCGCAGTGCAACGTCAAACTGCGGGAACTCTGCTGCTGCAAGTTTGGAGGCAGAATAAACCGAAGCGCCTGCTTCACTTACTACTGCATAGCTTACAGGTCTGTCCAGCTCTTTAAGCATTGATGCCACAACAAGTTCAGTTTCCTTGGTTGCGGTGCCGTTGCCGATGGAGATGATGTCAACATTGTGTTTTGCAATCAGCTTTTTGAGCATTGCTTTGGCTTTGTCTTTGTCGTGTATATCAAGGGTCATATACACAACACCTGTTTCCAGCACTTTGCCTGTTGCATCAACAATTGCCATTTTGCAGCCTGTGCGGTAACCGGGGTCCAGCGCCATGCAGGTTTTGCCTTTTACAGGCGGTACAAGCAACAGCTGTTTGAGGTTGTCGCCGAACAGCTTGATTGCGCCTTCGCAGGCAACGTCAGTCAACCCATTGCGGATTTCTGTGTCAAGGCTTGGATGCAAAAGGCGGGTGTAGCCGTCTGTAATTGCTTCCTTTACAATTTCAGCGCATCTGGAGCTGTTTTCGATGTAGATTTTTTCAATTTCACCGATAGCGGCAATGGAGTCAACTGTGATGTTAACCTTGAGGAAACCTTCCTTTTCGCCGCGGTCAATTGCAAGTACACGGTGGGATGCAATTTTGTTTACCTTTTCGCTGAAATCATAATACTGTGTGTAAACGCTTTCAACGCTTTCATCACCCTTGGAGGTAACTTCGCCTGTGCGGGTGTAAAGGCTTTTGAGCACCTTGCGTACATTTGTGTTGTCGGACACATCTTCGGCAATGATATCCATTGCGCCTTTCAGTGCATCTTCGGCAGTTTCAACGCCTTTTTCTGCGTTTATGTATTCTGCTGCAAGGTCCATAGGTACAGCCAGCGGACGCTGTTCCATAATTTCCTTTGCCAGTGGCTCAAGGCCTTTTTCCTTTGCAACAGAGGCGCGGGTTTTGCGTTTTGGCTTGAATGGACGGTAGATGTCTTCAACCTCGCTCAGTGTTTTTGCGCGGCTGAGCATTTCCATTATTTCATCGGTCATCTTTTCCTGTTCGGTAATGGATTTGATAACCTCTTCTTTTCTCTGTTCAAGATTTCTCAGATAAGTCAGACGGTCAAAGATTTCTCTCAGAATCTGGTCATCCAGCTCGCCTGTTTTCTCTTTGCGGTAACGTGCAATAAAAGGAATGGTGCAGCCTTCGTCCATCAGTGCAACACTGTTTTCAATCTGCCACACTTCCTTTTTAAATTCACTTGCCAATACTTTGATAATGTCCATTAAATTTTAACCTTCTTTTTAAAAATGAGTATAAGATAAATTATATAAATGCCCAAACCTGCAAGGTTTAAGAATATACCACATTCCAGCCCCGGTGTTTTGTAGCTGAACACAATTTCGTTGTCACCGGCAGGGGCATATACAGCACAAAGGCCATTGTGCACCTTGATTATTTCGGTCTCATTTCCGTTTACATAAGCGGTGAAACCTTCGTCATATGGCACGGAGTAGAACACAAGATTTGCTTTGTGCAGCATTATGTTGGACACAAAACCGTCGCTTGTCTGTTCAAAATAATAGCTGCTTTCGCCTTTGAGGATTTCCACATCACGAACAAAAGCATCAAAACTGCTGTCCCGCAGTACAGAATCGGAAATCTGTTCCATTGACAGTTTATATCTGTCAACAACAGCTTCATCCACCAGCAGGGCCTTCAGCATTGCTTTGCTGCGGTTTTGCTGGGATACATTGTCCATCTGTTCCTGAGTTGCAAAATAGTCGTAGGTAAAACCAAAAGGAATATAATGATTGTTCAGCATAACCCTGTATGGTTCGCTTACCATATATACACTGTAGGTTATATCATACCCGTCTTTTTTAAAGTGTTCGTATTCGTGTGTCGGCATAACAACATATTTTACCGACAAAAGACTGCGCAAAGCATACAAATCAAGTTCCGGTTTTGACGAAACATCGCGCTTTACATCCACATATGGATAAAACTCCATTATCGACGGTGTAACGGTGCTGTTGAAAAACTGTGTAACAGGCTTGTTTAAAAACAGGCCAAGGTTGTTGTAGCACTGATATGCGTCAACGCGATAGTCAGCTTCGTCATCAAACAGACTGAATGTATCAAGCATATCATAGTTCTGTTTTAAATAGTTGCGGTCATTGTCCATCTGAGGCAGTTTTACAACCGCCATATGCACTATACCAAAAGCCATAATGATGCTCAGGGCACCCATAAGCAGCTTTTGGGTGTATTTTGGTTTGCTGCGGTAGTTCTGTACCAGCACAAAGGTCAGATAAATGCTGAATATTGCAATGATAAAATACAGCCAGAACAGTGGTGTTACATCCTGCAGGCCAAGCTTGAATGTGCCGTCGCTGTTTTCGGTCGGTGTCAGTGCAAACACACAGAACAAAGCTGTGATAACCGCCACACGTTTAAGCCCAAAATTTATCATCTTTCTGCACAGGGCAAAGCTTTGCATATTCATTGCAGCCAGAATAAGTATTGGCATATAAAACCATCTTGCATAATAGCTGCGGTTAAAAGCATAAAAACTGCTGTTCAGAACCGGCACAAGGGCAAATATGATGCAGCAGAGGAATGTCTTTGTAAATGCGTTTTTTCTGAAATAGCGGAAAAAGATGAAAAAGCCAAACATACCGCCAAGCACCACAAAGGCGGACATACTTGTCCATTTCACATTTGCATCGGTAAACAGGTTTGGTGCATACGGACTTTCAGGCGGGAAAAACGCGCTCATCACAATGGAAAAATACTGCTGTACCTTGCTGTATATCCATATTGCAAAGCCCTCGGCATTGCGGATGGTTCTCGGGTTCTGCACAATGCTCAAAAGGTTTGGCACAAACAGCACAATACCGCACAGACAGCCCAATACACTTTCAAAAGAAAGAAGCAGAAATTCTTTGATTTTTATATTGTATTCACCTGCAGTAACCTTGCAGATAAAATAGATAAACAGAAATACTACCTGACCAATAAAGAAAAAGTAGTTGTTCAAAAGGTTTATCGCCACAAAAAACACAAAGGTGCCGCGGCGTTTTTCCAGCACAAATTCGTCAAGGCTCCACAGCAAAAACGGGAAGAAGGCAACAGATTCCAGAAAATGATTGAAAAATATGTTATAAACACTGAAACCTGAAAAAGCATACAGCACTGCGCCTATGTAAGCGTAGTTGTCATCCTTTGCGTATCTTCTCAAAAAGCAGAATGCACCCAAGGCTGCTGTTGCAAACTTGAGCATAAGCAGATATGGCATAACATAAGGTTCCCATTTGTAAGGAAACAGGCAGCTGAGCCAGAAAAACGGGGAACCCAGCAGATAAAAGGAATATCCGTTGACCATAGATGTGCCAAGGTCGGTTGCCCAGCTCCAGTCAAGGTTGCCCTGCTTTATCATATTGTTTGCGTACATATAAAACGGAATCTGCTGGCTGTTGTAGTCGCCTGCGTACAGGAACAAGCCTTTGTCAATTACCAGAAACGGTAAAAACAGGCAAAAGGCGCAGAAAAATCCCAGTATAAATATTTTGACATACGAGTTTTTTAACAAACTGTTGTTTTTGATACGTTCCAATTTTTAACCTCAATTATATTTTTGCCAGTTCATCAAGGCAAAGATTGTAGCTTGGCAGCATATTCGCCATAAAATAGTCAATTTCGGGCAGTTCCATTTTTTCAAGGGAATGCTTTGTGCTTTCATATGCAAGTTTAAATTCGCTGTTGCCGCTGCCAAGTTCTTCCATACATTTTATAAGAGCGGAAAGTTTATCGGCAGCTTTCAGGATTTTCTGTTCCCTGTCGGACAGCATATCGGCTTTTACAAAAGGAGCAATATGGCTTTTCACAGCAGGGTCTATGGTGTCAATCATCTTGCCGGTTGCCTTTGCTTCCATATCCTTGTAGGCTTTTTTCAGCACATCATCGTTGTATTTTACAGGGGTGGGCATATCACCTGTCAGTATCTCGCTGATATCGTGATACAATCCGCACAGCACAATGTTTTTTTCGTCAACCTCGGCACCGAATTTTTCCTTTGCAACAGCTGCAAGGGTGTGTGCAATCTGCATTACCTCGGTTGTGTGTTCCGCAAGATATTCCTGACGGCTCTGGCGCATAAGACTCCAGCGGGGGATATATTTTATTCTGGAAACAAGTGCATTAAAGTTAAACATTTTCTTTGAGTACCTCTTTTACAAGATTTTCCGCATCACTGAAAACGGTAAGGCTGTTGGTCAGATAGCGCAGATGTGCCGCACCGCGCAGA
>JAGBFE010000001.1 GCA_018109965.1 Oscillospiraceae bacterium
CATAGTTTTCTCCTTTTTTATATCATCAATAGTTGTGATTTTGTAGTTTTCATAACTGCCTTTGCAGATTGCAACCTTGTATCCCGCACGTTCAAAAAGCTGTGCATCGTCGGTAACGGAAAAATCACTGTCTGCTGCAAGCAGCTGTTTGTATATATCAACATCAAACACCTGTGGTGTCTGGGTTATGTAAAGTTTTTCCCTTGGGAGAGATTTTTCCACCACATTGTCCGCACCCATTTTGATGGTGTCTTTAACAGGCACACAGGGAATTGCCGCACTTGTGGTGTAAGCAGCTTTTATGGTATCTGTGATAATGCTGTCCTCCACAAAAGGACGGGCACCGTCGTGAACCGCCACAAGACCTTTGTCTCCAACTGCCGCAAGGCCGTTTGCCACACTTTCGGCACGCTGACTTCCACCTTTGACAACAGCAATAACCTTGCTGTATCTTTTACATATTTCACTTATTTCATTTATATTGTCCCCTGCAACAGCCACAATGCCGTCCACAAGGGAATTGTTCTGGAATGCCGCAATGCTTTTTTCCACCACGGGTACACCGTCAATGCGGTAAAGCATTTTGTCAAAACCGATGCGTGTGCCCTTGCCTGCCGCAACTATAACTGCAAAAACCTTTTTATCGAGATACATAGTACCCTCCCGAAAATCTTTATGGCTTTATTGTACTATAAAACAGGCAGCATCTGCAAGATTTGTCTTTAAATCATACAGTTTACCTTTTTAAACTGCGTAATTTTGTCACCAAAAATATATTTGTATTACACACAGATATGTAATATACTATATATAAACAAAATACAATCAACCTTATATAAGCATTCGGTTATTTTTTCATATATTATTCAAAGGAGTCGATAGCTATGATTATCAAAAACGGAAAACTGTTTACGGAAAATGCTGAATTTGCGATGCAGGACATTGCTTTCAGCGGTGAAAAGATTGATGCTGTTGGCGAAAATCTTTGTGGCGAAGATATTTTTGATGCAACAGACTGCTATGTTATCCCGGGGTTTGTTGATATCCATATTCACGGTGCTGCAGGCAGTGACTTTTGCGATAACAGTGAAAAAGACATAAACACCATTGCCAAATACCTTGTAAGCCAGGGTGTTACAAGTTTTCTGGGCACAACAATGGCTTTTGATGAACCTATTTTAAGCGGTATTATATCCACTGCAAATCCATTGTTCAACAAAAATATTGACGGGCAGGCAACCTTGCGCGGTGTAAATATGGAAGGACCTTTTTTCAACAAGGCCAAAAAAGGCGCACAGGCAGAAAAATATATCATTGACCCTGACTGGGAAATGTTCCACCGTCTGTTTGAATTAAGCGGCAAAAACATCCGTCTGCTTGACATTGCACCTGAACTTCCCGGTGCTCTTGAAGTTATCGAAAAAGCCAGCAAACTGTGCCATGTGAGCATTGCTCACACCAGTGCAAACTACGACCAGGCTGTTGCAGGCTTTGAACACGGTGCAGACCATATTACACATCTTTTCAACGGTATGCCGCCTATGGCGCACCGCGACCCCGGTGTTGTAGGCGCCGCACAGGACAAGGCAAGCTATGTTGAAATCATCTGTGACGGTATTCATATTCACCCATCCATTATCCGTGCAGCATTCCGCCTGTTTGGCGATGACAGAATGTGCCTTATCAGTGATGCTATGCGCGCCTGCGGCATGCCTGACGGGGAATACTCCCTTGGCGGACAAAAGGTATTTATGAACAACGGCAAAGCCACCCTTGAAGGCGGCACAATTGCAGGCAGTGCAACAGTGCTGAGCGAATGTGTGCGCCGTGCTGTAAGCTTTGGCATAGAGCTTGAAAGTGCAATCAGAGCCGCAACAATCAACCCTGCAAAATCCGCAGGTCTTTATGATGTTGTGGGCAGTCTGAGCGTTGGCAAGCAGGCAGATATTGTGGTGCTGGACAAAGACCTTAACATAAAACTTGTTGTGCTTGCAGGCAAGGTGCAGTGATTTTGCAGCTTTCATATATGATTTGAAAATTACAGATACAAATGAATTGTCAAATCAGTTGCAACACTTAAACATATAAAAAACCCGCTCAGATGAGCGGGTTTTGTTTTATTATTTTTATATTGTTCAGTCGTCATCTTCCTCATCGTCAGACTGTTCCTTTACAACACTCAGTTTTGCAACACGCAGACCGTCAACTTCGGTAACGGTAATGCGCCAGCCGTTGTAGAGAAAGTTTTCGCCGACTTCGGGGTAATCCTCCATGATTTCGGTCACCCAGCCACTGACGGTGATAATATAGTCATCCAGCTCTTCATCTTCAATTTCAAGATGGTCAAGCAGGTCACCAAGCATAAGGTCACCTGTGATAATCAGGCTGCCGTCGTGCTGTTCGATGATATCAGGCTCGATAACATCGGTTTCGTCCCAGATTTCGCCAACAATTTCTTCAAGTATATCTTCCATTGTAACGATGCCCAGTGCGCCGCCGTAGTCATCGGTAACAACTGCAATATGGAATTTTTCGCGGCGCATCTGTTCCAGCATTTCAGGCAGTTTTTTGGTCTGCGGTACAAACACAACATCCGTCATAACGGAATGTATGTCGGGTGTATCTGTATCCAGCAAGCATCTGATAAGGTGATTAACCTGCAGAATACCCACCATTTTATCAATGCTGTCATCATATACAGGGATACGGGAATATTCGGAATTGAGTGCAATCTGTATGATTTCTTCAATAGGGTCGTTGATATCAACCGCTGTCATATCCACGCGGTGTGTCAGGATTTCCTGCACTTCCCTTTCGTCAAACTCTATTGCAGACTGCAGAAGTTCAACGCTGTCTTCATCAAGAACGCCTTCCTCCTC
>JAGBFE010000229.1 GCA_018109965.1 Oscillospiraceae bacterium
AATGAACCGTTTTGTATCCTGTGCAGCTGTTCACATCGTTGGTCTTTTGGTTGCAATCTTCATCCAGGCTTGGACAAGCCAGTGGATGGATATGATCTCCATCTATGTTTGCCCATTTGGTGCTCTCCTTGCGGGTTTTATGTTCTTCTGGGTAATGAAGAAAGAAACAGCTCTCGAAGCTGTAAATCAGGGCGGCAAAAAACCAATTGGTGCATGGTTCCATCCATTCGGCAAATTTATTTATGTTCCGCTTTGTATTGTTGCTCTCGTAGCAGGTGCAATCCTTGGTGGTATCGGCTGATACATAAGCTGAAAAACAGATTAAGATTTAATCTTAACAGTACAAAACACAACAGGCGGCCTTTAGCGGCCTCCCAACAATAAAACACAAACCTGATTTTTAGCACAAAAAGGCTGTTGTCGCGTCAGCAACACTTGCATTACACAAAGTAGTGTTGCGTGTCTTTTCCTCGCAACAGCACTTTTTCTGCAAAAACAGGCAAAAATGTACCCGACAATACACTGCAAGGTGTATTGTCGGGTATTTATGTTTTCTTATCGGGATGCCGCTTCTGACCGTCTGTTTTTGTGTTACTAAATATATGGTCAAACTGTTTTGTCAGAAGCAATAATATGTAAATAATAAAAAATTACGCAAAGTGAGAAAAAATTATCACAAATAATGCTTGGTGTTGACATTTTTTACTGTTTTTTACAATTTAATACAAAAATATATGTATAAACTGTTGAAAAATTTTTTTGCATATGTTATAATAATTAAGCTAAAAGACAAAGATAATGTATTGTCTTACAATTGAATAACTTAATAAAGTACATAGGCAGAAACAATTTATTTTATTCAACTATCAACTTACACGTGCGGTTTTACAATTGCACAGACTCAACAACATTTCGCCTTATTTTTAATCATCTGATAACGTACTTGCATATCCTTATGTGATATGGCGCACAAAGCTTTTTGCTAAAAGTGTTATCATGATGATTTTTTTATTGTCATAAATTAAGTAATTTTAACACTTGCAGGGAGCAATCCAGGCAAGTGTTTTTAATTAAATAAAAACAAATTATAAAAGAGGAGGTATTCTCAAAATGAGCAATATCGAGAAAAAAGATGGCTTCCAGTCACAGTGGGGCTTCATCATGGCATGTATCGGTTCAGCTGTTGGTATGGCTAACATCTGGAGATTCCCTTACATGGTATCCGCATACGGCGGTATGACATTCCTTCTTCCTTACTTCCTGTTTGTAGTTCTTATCGGCTGCTCAGGTGTTATGGAAGAATTCTCTCTTGGTCGCTGGGGCGGCGCTGGCCCGGTTGGCTCTTTTGGTAAAGCAATGGAAGATGGCGGCAAATCCAAAAAACTTGGTGAAGCACTCGGCATCATCCCGGTTATCGGCTCCATGGGTATCGCTATCGGTTACTCCGTAGTTATGGGCTGGATCTTTATCTACACAAAACGCGCACTCACAGGCGAACTCTTTGGCTACGGTCAGGATATGGGCGCTATCGGCGGTGCATTCGGTATGGTTGCTCCAGAAGCAAATACACTTGGCGAAGCTCTTGGCATGATCGGCGGTCTTGGCTTCTCCAACTGGTTCTGGATTACAGTTGCAGTTGCAGTTTCCTTTGTTATCATGATCCTTGGCGTTGCAGGCGGTATCGAAAAATGCTGTAAATTCATGATTCCAACACTCTTTGGTCTCTTCCTTGTTCTTGCTGTTTACATTGCATTCCTTCCAGGTGCATCAGATGGTTACAAATACATCTTCACAATCAATCCAGCAGGTCTTGCAGATATCAAAACTTGGATTTATGCATTCGGTCAGGCATTCTTCTCCCTCTCTGTTGCCGGTAACGGTTCTGTTATCTACGGTTCCTACCTTGCAAAAGACGTAGAAATTTCTTCTTCCGCAAGAAACGTTGCATTCTTCGACACACTTGCTGCTGTTGTTGCAATGTTCGTTATCATCCCAGCTATGGCTACAACAGGTGAACAGCTTAACGCAGCAGGCCCTGGTCTGATGTTTGTTTACCTTCCAAACGTATTTAACGGTATGGGCGCAATGGGCCGCTTCGTAGGTATCTTCTTCTTCGTAGCAGTTCTCTTTGCAGGCGTTTCTTCCATCATCAACCTTTACGAAACACCGGTTGCTTTCCTTCAGGAAAAATTCAAAATGAACCGTTTTGTATCCTGTGCAGCTGTTCACATCGTTGGTCTTTTGGTTGCAATCTTCATCCAGGCTTGGACAAGCCAGTGGATGGATATGATTTCCATCTACGTTTGCCCATTTGGTGCTCTCCTTGCAGGCTTCATGTTCTTCTGGGTAATGAAGAAAGAAACAGCTCTCGAAGCTGTAAATATGGGCGGCAAAAAACCTGTTGGTGCATGGTTCCACCCATTCGGCAAATTTATTTACGTTCCACTTTGTCTCGTAGCTCTCATCGCAGGTGCTATCCTTGGTGGTATCGGTTAATACATAAGCTGAAAAACAGATTAAGATTTAATTTTAACAGTACAAAACAGACGGCCTTCTGGTCGTCTGTTTTTTGTGTATGTTTATATAATGTCTGAAAATTGACAACTCAGCTGCTTTGGACAAAAGTATTGTCCGATTGTGTGAAAGTAAAATTCTGACATATCATTTTTCCAGCTCACAGCACCAATCCGATATGCTGCCAAGGTCATACACTTTTGTGTAGCCCAGTGCCAAAAGTATATTTGCGGCCTCAAAACTGCGGCTGCCTGTGCGGCAGTAAAGGATGATTTCCTGCGAGGTGTCGGGCAGCAAAAGCTTTGCCTGCTGTTCCAGCTG
>JAGBFE010000230.1 GCA_018109965.1 Oscillospiraceae bacterium
ATGCTTTTTCGGAACTTGCGTTCCGCCGCCAGAACGTTGAAACAGCAAAATTGTTTCACAACTTTGCTGTTATAGCTCAGTAGGCAGAGCACTTCCTTGGTAAGGAAGAGGTCGGCAGTTCGAATCTGCTTAACAGCTCCAAAAAAGACACATTCATTTGAATGTGTCTTTTTTCTTGCTTTTGTAAATAAATTTCACCGATACAACTGTTTGCAAAGCTGTTGTATCGGTGAATTATATTTTTATAAACATTAGTGTGTCGCACCCATATGCACACTGATATCATCGCTGTTCTGTGCGATTGCTTCAATGGCATATTCCAGCCCTTTTGCAATTGTGCTGATTTCCCAGCTTGCCATACCGTCACCATAGCCTGTAACCTGCTGAACAGCAAATGGCACGTGGATAAAGCCGCCTTTTATATGATTATACTTTTTGCTGGTCATATAAAGCAGGCGATACATCACATCATTGCACACATATGTGCCTGCAGTGAAGGAAAGGTTTGCAGGTATGCCGTTTTTGCGGCAGTTTTCAACCATAGCTTTTACAGGCAGTGTTGCAAAATATGCAGCGTCACCGTCTTCCTTGATTTTACAATCCAAAGGCTGATTACCGTCATTGTCTGCAATACGGGCATCACAGTAGTTTATTGCAACTTTTTCCACAGTGATGCTGCTTCTGCCGCCGGCCTGACCAACGCAAAGCACACAGTCGGGGCTGTGTTCAATAATTGCCTGCTCAACTTTTTCGGCACATTTGCCGAAAACTGTGGGGATTTCAACCTTTACAATTTCAGCGCCGCCGATATTGTCGGGCAAAAGTTTTACTGCTTCAAAAGCAGGGTTGATTGCCTGACCGCCAAAGGGGTCAAAGCCTGTTACCAGAATTTTCATATACAAATCTCCTTATACGGATTAAATTATAATTTTTCCTTTATCCATTATTTTAACGTTATCGGCATAAATATCGGGAGAAAACATTGTCAGGTCAAAATGTCCGCTGGCTTCCATATTGCCGCCAAGGGCAAGATTGCGTCCAAACCCGATGTGAAATGTACCAAGGGAAGACTCATCTTCAATATAGCAGTTGCCTTTGCAGCGGGACAGGCTGTTAAGCCCTATACCAAACTCACTGGCAATATACATCTTTTCATCATTATAATCGTCAATAAATTCTTTCAGTATATTTCCAAAAGGACTGTCTTCAATTTCAGTGATGCGCCCGTTTTCAAAAATAACCCTGAAAGGACACTCAATTTTTCCGGCATAGCCATATGAGCCATCGGGAAACAGCACACCGTGGGTTTTGGTTTCTTCTATAGGGACATATACCTCAATGCTTGCCGAAGAATATCCGTCGCAATCGTCAACATTTCCGTTGAAAAATTTGCAGTGACGGTCTTTTTTGTAAAAATACATATCACTGCCAATGGGGGTTGTCACATGTATTTCTTTTGCTGTGTGCAATATATCAGTCAGTTTTTGTGCAAGCATTTTGCTTTGTTCAGTGTCACACAGCAAAAAATCATATTCCAGCATACTTCTGCCGTCATTGGTATGCAGCGGGAGAGACAAAAATTTCTTTCCCTGTCGGATTGCGTTTTTGGCAGCCCGAGTGGTTACAAGGGAATAATCGGTTGCGCCTATTATAATCGTGTAGTCATCAAAGGCGTCGGGGGTTTCATCAAAATATATTCCCACCATTTTGCCCGATTGCCGCGTTATCATAATATCTGTGCGGCAGCCTTTTTTTCGGGCAAACTGTTTTAAAAGCTGTGCTTCATCTGCGTGACTGTCATCGGTGACAATCAGCAGCACATCGCGGCTGTCAAGATTAAGCCATTTTTCAGTTACAATTTCAGCACCGCGTGTTGCTTTTTCCAAATCCATATTTATACCGCCTTATTTGAATATAATCATATACATTATCTGAAATACAATCATAAATATTGCAGGTAAAATCTGGTTTTTTATAACTCCCATTTTGTCCTTCATATCAAGGATGGCAACAGGCACAATGTTGAAATTTGCCGCCATTGGTGTAAGCAGTGTACCGCAGTAGCCGCAGGTCAGCCCAACCATGACAATAAGTGAAGGGTCAGCACCGTAGCTGAGCACAAAAGGAGCACCGATGCCCACCGTCATAACAGTGATTGCGGCATAGGCATTGCCCATTATCATTGTGAACAGCACCATACCCAGCGCATAAACGATAATGCCGGCATTGACATTGCCCTGTGGGATAAATCTGCCCACTATATCTGCAATTATATCACCCACACCTGCCAAAGTAAATATTGACCCAAGCACTGCAAGCAGCAGCGGCAACATGCTTGTAGGGCCTACAATGGACAAAAAACGTGCAGCATCATCAAGAAAAACTTTTGGTGTGTTGTCGCGTGAAAATAAAAACAAAAGTACAGTTGCAACTATTACACCAAAGCCTGTGCCAACAAGGGCATTCCAACCGACAAAGGCAAAAATGAGAGAAAAAAGACCTATAGACAAAGCTGGGATAAAAATTTTTGTGCCTATCCTGTCAAATTTGATTTTAGTCTGTTCTGCTGTGGGGCTGTTGTCTGTTCCGCCTTTTACAAATCTGAATATTGCCATGGCACTCATTGTCATTACAAGCAAACCGTTGATTATATCGGGAATCCATCTGCCAAAGGCAATCACAACGCCAATGCTGCCCCAGAAAACAGCAGTACCGACAGGGGAAGGGTTGTTTTTATCCATAAGATTTCTGGCAGCTGTATAGATACATATAAGGCCTATGGATATATAAACAAGCTCCAGCAGCTTTGTCATCAAAGTGATTTCAGGGTCGGTAAAAAAAGCCATATTAGTTCTCCTTGGTGTAATATTTTTTTCTGAGGCGGCGGTCTTTGATTATATAATAAATTATGCCGAAGCCAACACCTGCAATTGCAACAGGAATTTCAATGGCAGCCAGACGAATCAATGGGGCATCATAGCCAACTGTCGCAAGGGTGGACTGCACCAGCAGTGCGCCGGCACCGCCTACAAACAGCACCTGGCAGAAAAACCAGGCGATGTTTTCCATACCTGCGGACATGCCTTTAATCTGTTCCAGGTGGTTTTCATTGATTTTGCGGTCATTTTTTTCCACTGTGCCTGTTGCCATTGGTATAAGCACAGGGCGTACAAAACCTGCAACACCGCCAAATCCAACATTGAAAGCGCCAAAAATACCTCTTATGATACCGTATACTGCAATTACAACACCGCTGGTGGCGCCTTTTACTCTGCCTATAAGTGATGACGAAGCCTCGCGCAGACCGTTTCGCTCAAGGGTGCCTGTGACAAGCATCACAAGAATAAATATTGTTATATTGCGGTTGGCAACAAACCCTTGTCCGAACGCTTCCAGAAAGCTGATTGCATCAATTCCGCTTGCCAGTGCAGTTGCAACAGCGGCAAGGACGATTATCAGTATCGAATCAAGCTTGAGGGCAAAACCGATTACAACAATTGCAATACCTATAAGTCTGATATATTCCAT
>JAGBFE010000231.1 GCA_018109965.1 Oscillospiraceae bacterium
ACTGTATCAATATAATTGTACCATTTGACACTTTATTGTCAACAGGCTTTTGGGTTAAAAATTCTGTGAAATTATCACTGCTGTTTTTCGGCATTATTTTGTGTTGATTCGGGCATATTATGCTGCTGTTGCGGTGACGGTGTGTATATTCAAAAATTACTTTGGATGGAGCAAGAGTGCATCACAAAAGCTATTACCGCAATACCAATAATTTTGCTATTGATTTTTAATTGCGGTATATGGTATTATATTTTAGTATTAAATAAAATTCGTTTATCAGGAAAAGTACCTTGTACCGTTTTTGAAAAAGAGAGTTTTCCCAAGGCTGAAAGGAAAACAGAAACCTGCACGGGAAGTTCCCCTGACAGAAGCTTTGCTGAACAGCAATAAGTAGGCATCGCCGTATTCCTTGCGTTAAAAGGTCTTGAGTGTCTGTGTTGCAAAAACACAGAAATTTGGGTGGTACCACGGAGTTATGCTTCGTCCCTTATTGATTTAAGGGACGGGGCTTTTTTATTTAACAACCTTCGTCCCAATACAAAAATGAAGGAGTATAAAAATGAAACAACAGCTTGAAAACATCCGCCTTTCTGCTTTGGATGCAATTGCTGCAGCTGCAACACCTGCTGAAATCGACGACATCCGTGTTCGCGTTCTCGGCAAAAAAGGTGAAGTGACAGCAATCCTGAAACAGATGGGCAAACTTTCTGCCGAAGAAAGACCTGTAATGGGCGCTCTTGCAAACGAAGTGAGAGAAACAGTTGAAAAGGCAATTGAAGAAAAACTTGAAAAAATCAAAGCAGAATTGCTGGAAAAACAGCTTGTAGAGGAAGAACTTGACATCACTCTGCCGGGCAATGAATTTGAAATGGGCAAACGTCACCCAATCCAGCTTGTTCTTGACGAACTTAAAGAAATCTTTTTGGGTATGGGCTTCTCTGTTGCAGCAGGTCCTGAAGTTGAACTTGACAAATACAACTTTGAAATGCTCAATATGCCAAAAAGCCATCCGTCCCGTGACACACAGGACACATTCTATATCACCGAAAACATTGTTCTGCGCACACAGACATCTCCTGTGCAGGTAAGAACAATGCTTAACGAAAAACTGCCAATCCGCATTATCGCACCTGGCCGTGTTTACCGTGCTGACGAAGTTGACGCAACACACAGCCCTCTGTTCCATCAGATTGAAGGCCTTGTTATTGATGAAAATATCACAATGGCAGACCTTAAAGGCACACTGGAAGCATTTGTAAAAAATATGTTTGGTCCTGAAACAAAGGTTCGTTTCCGTCCTCATCACTTTGCTTACACAGAACCAAGTGCTGAAATGGATATGACCTGCTTTAAATGCGGCGGCAAAGGCTGCCGTCTGTGCAAAGGCGAAGGCTGGATTGAAATTCTCGGTTCAGGTATCGTAAACCCTGTTGTTCTCGAAGCCTGCGGCATCGACAGCACAAAATATTCCGGCTTTGCCTTCGGTATGGGCCTTGAAAGACTTACAATGATGCGTTACGATATCGACGACATGCGTCTTATGTATGAAAACGATATGCGTTTCCTGTCACAGTTCTAAGGAGGTAATGAACAATGGATGTATCACTTAACTGGTTAAAAGAATACGCACCTTTTGACTGCGACATAAAAACTTTTGCTGAAGATATGACAATGTCAGGCTCCAAGGTGGAAGTTTATTCAACAGAAAAAGACAAAATCAGAAACGTTGTTGTGGGCAAGGTTGTTTCACTTGAAAAACACCCTAATGCCGATAAACTCACAGTTTGCGGCATCGACATCGGCAGCGAAGAAATCGTTATTGTTACAGGCGCAAAAAACCTTACAGTAGGCGATCTTGTTCCTGTTGCACTTGATAACTCACTTTTGCCAAACGGCAAGGAAATCCACGCAGGTGAGCTGCGCGGTGTAATGAGCAACGGCATGCTTTGCTCCATTGGCGAACTCGGTTTTACAACACACGATTTCCCAAATGCAATCGAAGACGGCATTATGGTTCTTGATGAAGAATGGCCGCTTGGCACACCAATCGAAAAAGCACTTGGCATGGAAGACTATATGGTGGAATTTGAAATCACACCAAACCGTCCTGACTGTCTGTCAGTGCTTGGCCTTGCACGCGAAGCAAGTGCAACATTTGGTGTTCCTTTCAATGAACCAAAACCTGTTATGCCGGCCGGCGAAGATGACATCAGCAATCATCTTTCCGTTACAATCAGCGATACTGACCACTGCATGCGCTATGCAGCTGCTATGATTAAAAATGTTCGCGTTAAACCATCACCACGCTGGCTGCGCGAAAAACTGCGTGTATGCGGCGTAAGACCAATCAACAACATCGTTGACATCACAAACTATGTAATGCTGCTTTACGGCCACCCAATGCACGCATTTGACCACAAATATGTTAAAGGCGGTCATATCGACGTTCGTCTTGCAAAAAGCGGCGAAGAAATTATGACACTTGACGGTGTACAGAGAAAACTCAATGAAAATATGCTGGTTATCTCCGACAAGGAAGAACCAATTGCAATTGCAGGCGTAATGGGCGGCGAATACTCAGGTGTTTATGAAGACACAAATATGGTTGTGTTTGAATCTGCCTGCTTTGACGGCCCTAAAGTAAGATATGCTTCCCGTCAGCTTGGTCTGCGTACCGAAGCTTCCGGCAAATTTGAAAAAGGCCTCAACCCTGACAACTGTATGCCTGCCTTGGCAAAAGCAATGGAACTTGTTGTGGAACTTGACGCAGGTGACGTTGTAAACGGCGTTATCGACGTTTACCCATCCCCAAGATACGAACGCAAAGTTCCGCTCAATGCAGACAAAATCAACGAAATTCTCGGCACAGATATCCCTAAAGCCGATATGGAAAAAACTCTTGTTTCCCTCGGCTTCAAAGTGGAAGATGATACCGTTATCGTGCCAACACACCGTTACGACATTGCAAAGGACGAAGTTACACAGTACAATGACCTGTCCGAAGAAATTGCAAGAATGTACGGATACAACAAGCTGCCAAGCACAATCATGAAAGGCACAGCAACAGCACGCCTTACAGAAAGACAGAAATTTACAAAAAATGTGATCAACTATCTGCTTGGCCTCGGTTTTTACGAAATCGAAACCTTCTCATTCTATTCACCTAAAAACTTTGACCTGCTCAACATCCCTGCAGATTCATCACTCAGAAACCCTGTTGTTATCTCCAACCCATTGGGTGAAGACACATCTGTTATGAGAACAACAGCAGTTGCTTCCATGATGAACGTTGTGCAGCGCAACTACAACAGCCGTATTGCTGACGTTTCACTGTTTGAAAACGCAACAGAATACCACGTTGTTGAAGGCGAAGAACTTCCGGACGAAGTTGAAAAATTTGTTATGGCATGCTACGGCAACGGCAAGGATTTCTTCTTCCTCAAAGGGGCACTGGAAAAAATCCTGTGGGCACTCAATGTTGAAGATGTAAAATTTGTCCGTAATACAACAAACACAACATACCACCCTGGCCGCTGTGCTGACGTTGTGGTTGGCGGCAGTGTTGTTGCAACAATCGGTGAACTCCACCCTGTAGTGCTTAACAACTACGGCATTAAAGTTAAAGTTTGTGTTTGTGATGTTAACGGCGATGAACTGTTCAAATATATCGGCGGCGAAAGACAGTACAAAGCACTGGCAAGATTCCCGGCAGTTACACGTGACCTTGCATTTGTATGCGACAAGCACGTTTCCAACGGTGAAATCATTGATATCATCAAGGCAAGCTGCGGCGAATATCTCGAAAGCGTAAAACTGTTTGACGTTTACACAGGCGACAGACTTGAAGCAGGCAAAAAATCCCTTGCGTATGCTCTGGTGCTCCGTGACAAAAACGCAACACTGACAGATGCAGTTGCTGAACAGTGCACAAACGAAATTTTGAACAATTTGCAAAAAATTGGTGTATTTTTGAGAACATAAGATAAATCTATTGAATTAAACTTTAAAATAAGGTACAATAGAGTATAGTTAAAAAGGAGGGATGTAGGATGAACGACGCAACAGCTGTTTTTTCCGTGCATAATGAAAAAGACCAGGAAATCAAACAGATTTTAAAAGAAGTGTATGATGCTTTGAAAGAAAAGGGCTACAACCCTATCAATCAGATTGTTGGTTATATTCTTTCTGAAGACCCAACCTACATCACTACACACAACGGTGCCAGAAACAAAATCAGAAAGTTGGACAGAGACGATATTCTGCAAAGCGTACTTAAAAACTATCTGGCTTAAAATCTGTTCTGAGGCACCCAATAAAAGGAGGTAATCCCAATGGACACAAAAGTGACCTATAAAGGACTGCCACTTGTGAGAAACAACAACGAAATTTATTACGGTGACCCATCAAAAGAATACATTGTGTATCTGAACGTTGTAAGCACAAAACAAGTGGACGGGCAGGAAATTGCCGACAAAGTGCAGGTAGCGCTGATTTCCACAGATACAAGCCTTGGCTTTATGGAAAGAATCAAAAAACAGGGCGTAAAAAATGGCTTATATGACGCACTTGACGTAGGCGAAGTATGGCTTAAAAGCACTTTGAACCAGTAATTAAAAGCAAAAAGACTATCCAAGCGGATAGTCTTTTTTGTTTGGTAAAATAATTATTTCTCCATGCTGATTTTCATATGATAAAATACACTGTTTAATAAGTGTTATAATTTGTTTGTTTGCAGACCTGTTGTTATATTCCGCAACGATATGAAATTTTTGAAGTAATATTTCATCAATACAGATGCTCAAATTTCTTACATACATATTAGTCACCTTTGTTTTTTGTTATACCAAAATGGGATATTTTTATTATACCGATATGGGATAATATTGTCAAGGGGATGGTGATATAGAATATGCGACTAAAAAAATTGAGAGAAGACAAAGGGATTACGCAGCTTAAACTGGCAATGGACTTAAATATGAATCAAAATAATATCAGC
>JAGBFE010000232.1 GCA_018109965.1 Oscillospiraceae bacterium
AGAAAGAAAAGCTGCACTTGTAAAATTTGCACTTCCGCTTAACATTCAGGCAATGAAAGACCACCTTGGCAAATACCGCATCGACTACGATGTATGGTTCTCCGAACAGGAAATGCGCGACAAAGGCGACGTTGAAAAAGCAATTGCAAAACTGACAGAAAACGGCTACACCTACGAAAAAGAAGGTGCATTGTGGTACAAGGGTACAGCACTCGGCGAAGAAAAAGACGAAGTGCTTGTAAGAGCAAACGGCTTTTCCACATATTTTGCAGCCGACATTGCATACCACTACGACAAACTTGTTACACGCGGCTTTGACAAAGCAATTGACGTTTGGGGCGCTGACCACCATGGTCACGTTGCAAGAATGAAAACTGCAATGACAGCACTTGGTCTTAACGCTGACCAGCTTGATGTTGTGCTTATGCAGCTTGTTAAACTTGTTGGTGATGCAAGAGACGAACAGGGCAACGTAATTTATGATGAAAGCGGCAAGCCAAAGAAAACAGAAATCAGAATGAGCAAACGTACAGGCAAAGCTATTCAGCTTGTTGACCTGTTGGATGAAATTCCAATTGATGCAGCAAGATTCTTCTTTAACCTGCGTGAACCAAACACACATCTGATTTTCGACCTTGACCTTGCAGTACAGGAAAACAGCGAAAACCCTGTTTATTATGTGCAGTATGCACACGCACGCATCTGCTCCATTCTCCGTCAGCTTGCAGAGGACGGTCTCACAGCAGAAAGTGTTGAAAACGCAGACCTTTCACTGCTCTGCGACCCTGCAGAAATTGAACTTATCAGAACACTCAGCTATATGCCAAGCGAAATTATTGCAGCAGGCAAAGCATATGACCCATCCAAAATGCCAAAATACGCAATCAACCTTGCTACACAGTTCCACCGCTTCTACTCCGCTTGCAGAGTTAAAGGCGAAAATGAAGAACTTGCAAAGGCAAGACTTGCACTTTGCGTTGCAACAAAACACGCTATTGCAAACTGTTTGAGAATTATGAAAATCACAGTTCCGGAAAAAATGTGATATTTCTTTTGACAGATATAAACAAACGGGAAACAGACTTTGAGCTGTTTCCCGTCTTTTATTTATATATACATTATATATTACTTATTATTTGTCTCTGTTGGCAAGGCTGTATGCCAAAGCAAGATAGCCGACTTCGGCCTCTTTCATCATTTCAAGGTCTATATTATCCTCTGTTGTATGACACAATGCCGCTTCGGCAGGTGAATATCCGATGCATTTGCAGCCTTTTTCTGCATAGTGGCCTGTATCGGTTGCAAAGCTCCAGCCTTTTGTTTTTACAGTGTGACCGACTGCCTGTTCCAGCACATCTTTGCAGAACACAACATATTCTTCATCCGCTGACACAGCAAAAGGTTTTTCACCGTCGAAGCCCATCTCGGTTGCACCTGTGTATGCAGTAACAGGTGAACGCCCCGGTTCAACGGTAACTTCAAAGTCATCCATACCGCATCTTTCAACTGCCTGGCGTACCTTTTCCACCGCAACATCAATTGTGTCGCAGGGCACCTGACGGTAGTCTATATACAGCACAAGCTCGTTCTGAATGATGTTTGTGCCTTTTTCCGATGTTTTAATGTTTGTGGCAGTTACTGTGGAATACCCCATAGTTTCATCATATCCGAGTGGAATATTTTTGATTTCACAAAGCAGCGGACCAAGAACATCAAACGGATTTTTGCCGAGATATGGTGTGGAAGCGTGGCAGCTTTTGCCCTTGATGGTTACAACACAGCAGCATCTGCCGCGGCAGCTTACGGCAAGGTCGTTTTCGCTGGCTTCGCCGATAATCACATAGTCGGTAAGCATAAAGTCGTCATTGGTCTGCATCATTGCGCCAAAACCGCCGATTTCTTCACACACAACACCACTGACAACAATATCACCCTTTGGCAGCATGCCAAGTTCTTTGAGCATTACAGGGACGTACAGCTGAATGGCAAATGTGCCCTTTGTGTCAGAGGCTCCCCTGCCCCAGATTTTGCCATCGGCAATTTCACCGCTGAAGGGAGGATATTTCCATTTGCTGTGGTCACTTTCGTAAACCACATCCAGATGGCAGTTGAGGGTTACACTGCTTCCGCCGCCCGTGCCGTGCATAACGCCAAACACGTTGCCCCAGCGATCGGTCAGTATTTCATCATAACCCAAAGCACGCATTTTGTCCTTTGTGTACTGTGCAAGCTGTGCCTCCTGTGTGGACTGGGAGTTAATACGTATCAGCTCCTGTGCGGTTTTTACAATTTCACCGTGATATTTTTCGGCAATAAGTTTAAACTTTTCCATAAGAATTCCTCTTATATATTTATATTATACCATTATTATAGCAACCCTTTGCAAAACTGCAATATTCTGACATTGATTTGCGGGTTGTTTATTTATAACATAATAAACCCAAACATACAAAGGCAGCATTCAACAGGGTGTTCCTCGCAATCTTTTTGCTTTTTTAACCTATTTGGGTATCCGTTTTTTGTGCAATATTTTTGGGTATTTCGTATTTAAATACCACCCAAAAGGGTATATAATATGGGCAGAATTAAATTTTGCACAAACT
>JAGBFE010000233.1 GCA_018109965.1 Oscillospiraceae bacterium
GACCTACAAGGCTCTTTGCAAAGAATTCGCGGCCGATTGTTGGGTTAACATTGTTAACTTCAAGCTGTTCAAAACCGTTGTCTGCATAATTTTCTGCAAACATTGCATCAAGTTCAGCAAGTTTTTCTGTTGTAACTGTCTGTTCGCCAGGCAATGTAACTGTGATGATGTCTTTGCCTGTTGCTGAGTTCTGACCCTGCTGTACAGAAAGTTCTGAACCAAGGATTTCTTTTACATCTGCTTCAACATCAGAAATTGTGATTTCGTTTTCGTAGCCGTATGTGAGCAATGCGCCGCCTTTGAACTGAATGTCCATAGCTACGCCTGCAACTGCACTGTAGATAAAGATGATTGCAATAACTGCGATTGAGCCAATGTAGAATTTTTTGCTGTTGCCAACAAAGTCAATAGTTTTTCTTTCTTTATAAACTTTTTTAGCACCATACAAAGCAGGGTTGCGGAACATATTCATTTTGGAAACACTTCTGAGCATAAGACGTGTTGCAACAATGCCGTAAACAAAGTTGAGCACAACGCCGATAAGCAATGTGTAACCGAATGAGTAAATAGCACCTGCTGTTGACGGACCAAATGCAAAGAAGATTGGTGTAAGCAGTTTTGCAAAAATACCGTCTGTAGGGCCAAATGCACCCATAAGAACAATTGCAACAATAACAACAGTTATGTTACCGTCAATGATTGGTGCAAGACCTCTGTGGAAACCGTTTGTAATAGCTTCGTCAAGGCCGTTGCCGTCACGAAGTTCTTCTTTGATTCTTTCAAAAGTGATAACGTTTGCGTCAACACCCATACCGATAGCAAGGATGATACCTGCAATACCAGGAAGTGTGAGTGTAAAGCTGTTGAAATCCGGGAAGAAACCGGAGATGCAAGCCAATGTTGTTGCAACCTGGCCAAGCAGAGCAATAACAGCAATAACACCAGGCAGTCTGTAAAGGCAGATAATGTACAAAGCAACAAGAATAAATGCAATGATACCTGCTTTTACCATAGCATCAAGAGATGATGCACCAAGTGTTGGGCTGATTGTGGAAAAGCTTTCTGCGGAAAGGTCAAATGGCAAGGAACCTGCATTGATTTTGTCTGCAAGTGCTTTTGCACTGTCAGCATCAAAATCGCCTGTGATGATTGCCTGACCGTCTGTGATAGCTGTCTGAACTGTTGGAGCGGAGATACATTCTTCGTCCATCCAGATAGAAATAACACCTTTGCTTTCAGCAAGTTTTGTTGTGGATTCAGCAAATTTTGTTACGCCTGTGCTTTCGAGTTCAAGCTGAACAACATACTGAACCTGACCAGTCACAGAGTCCTGCTGAACTGCTGCAGAAGCTTTTTTGATGTCTTCGCCTGTGAGAACAACTTTGTCTGTTGTTTTGTCAAGTGTAAGACCATCACCGTAGCCTTCTCTGAAGGACAGTACAGCGCTTGCGCCGATTTCGTTGATAGCTTCTTCAGGATTAAAGTCTTTTTCATCTTCTTTCCAAGGGAAACGAACGATGATTCTGTCTTTGTTGTAGTCTGTGTAAACTTCGTAGTCAGTGATGTTGAGGTTAACAAGACGAAGTTTGATAACAGCTTCTGCTGCTTCAAGCTCTGTATCTGTAGCATCCTGACCTTCTGCCGGCATAAATGTAGCATCTACGCCGCCTTTGATGTCAATACCAAATCTTATATCGCTTGCACTTTTAAACCATACAGTTTCTGTGTCGCCATATACTTGTTTGATTCCGAAGAATGATGTATATGTCAAAGCGAAAATAAGAGCAGCAACTATAAAAAATATAGATTTGCCTCTTCTTTTCATATTTTCCTCCAATTTTAAAAAATACAGTACGTTATATTATATCTATTTTCACAAATTTAGTCAATCATTTTTATTTGATGTATTATATTATTTTATCACTATTTATTCTAACAATGCTTGTATAAAAACCTTCATTCTATCATTGAAAAAACATTTTTAATTTTTTATAATATGAATATGAAAAAACTATTTGAGAAATTTGAATTTGACAAAGAAATGGTGGAATTATTTTGAAGAAAATTTTGATAATATTTTTATGCTTTACCATATTTACAGGTTGTGCAAGCACCGCTGAAACAAGCAGTAATATTACAATCGAAAGTGAAAGCACGGTACTTATACAGCCAGTTCAAACACCACGAGATGAAGAAACAATAAGCGGTGATGCACCATTGCACGCGAAAAAGCTACTGTATGACCTGGTATACAGTGATTTGATATATTGGGATTTGGAAAATGCAGACGGTTCTCTGATTTACAGACTGAACTTATATTATGAAAATTGTATTATAGGCAAAGATATTGACAAATTCATAGATTTGTATGGTACCATAGAATTGTATCAGCGTGATTATCTGGCTGTACCAGCAGAAGTATATGAAAAACACCTTTGTGACACCTTTGGCGTAACTGCAAGTTTTCTGAAAGAAACTGGCAATTATAAGGCAGAGCAAAATGTATATACATTTGACACCTATTTCCACGAACCGTCAATGAAACCTGTATATATTACGGACTACAGTGAAGATGACGGCTGTATAACAGTGGAATATACTGCACAGTACTATAACGGCAATAGCCACCAGCGTATTATGCAGGCAAAACAGACTGACAATGGCTGGCAATATACTGCCAATAAATACAATATAACACCGCCACAGACAAAACCATACCCTGCTGTAAACTTTAATACAGAAAAACTACCAGATATAGCAGCTGCACTGGCAAAACATATGGTTGAATACGGCCGCAGTGACAACTATAAACTGGCTGATGTAAAACCAGAAAATGTAAACCGTTTGTTTATGACAAATTATATTTTCACATTTGAAAACAGTAAAAGTTATGACGAAAACTATCCGTATAAGAATCTTGTAAAATACGTGAATGACAGGGGTGGAGATATAATTTATAATTTAAACCACGCACAAATGATAGCATACCAGCTGTATGGGTTTGAAAATTGGTTTGTACCTACCACTGACTATAATAGTAAAACAATGACCTATACTAACCCCACTGAAATAGGCTGGGGCTTTGGTCCTCAGTCAAGGCAAATTTCTGCAGAATATGTGTCAGACAGCAAAATAAAAGTACTTATCTATGCTGAAAACCCCGAAGCGGAAGAAAAATACAATTTTACTGTTTACTTTGATGTGATGACAGAAGATGGAAACACTTTTTTAAGATTCAATGAAATGACATATAAATATGTTACATAATTTCCAATAAAGAAAACAGTTCGATAAATTAAAATTTGTCGAACAAAATTTACAATACTCTATATTTTTTATTTTCAAAAAATTAACAGCAAAAAGCACAGTGTTTCCTGTATTTAGCGGCAACTGTGCTTTTGTTTTGCAATCAACATTATAATTTGTGTTTTCCCTATCCTTCGTTAAATGGATAATATAAATTGACATATCAAAAACAATACAGTGTATATTTCCATTACCTTGTTTTGAAATTCTGTATATGATATAATAATTTAATAGAAAATCTATGAAGATTGCAGAAAGGTTGTGAACATTATTAAACTTTGCAGCTGCAACAACGAAAAATTTAAAACAGCCGCTATCGGCGCTTTAGTCGGCCTTGCTGTTTTTTTGACGATATACGGTTTTGCCCCTTTAAATCCTTTTAATGAAAACTTTGTACTTACAGGATATCTCGAAAAGGATATTGCGCAGCATTATGCAGGCTGGAAGCTGTTCCGCAACAGTGAATGGGCTTTCCCTCTCGGTGTTGGGCAGAACATTGAATATCCATACGGCGGCAGTGTTTCCTACACCGATTCAATACCGCTATTCGCCATATTTTTCAAATTGCTGTCCCCTGTTTTGCCGCATACCTTTCAGTATTTCGGATTGTTTGTATGTCTTTGTTTTGTGCTTCAGGGGTTGTTTGGCGCACTGCTTGCAGGCCTCTTCACAGACTGCAAAACCTATTGCGGTTTAAGTGCCTTTTTGCTCTGCATTGCTCCTGTTATGGTTGAAAGAGCTTTCCGTCACTGTGCCCTTACTGCTCATTTTATTATTCTTGCAGCGCTTTATTTCTATTTCAAAAATAAAAAAGCTGACAGCAAGAGTTATATTCCGTTTTATATAATCAATATTATTGCCATTACAATTCACCCTTATTTCCTGCCATTTTCCTTTGCAATAATGTTTGCTTTTGCGCTGGAAGATTTCTTTATTGCTAAAAACAGAGTTAAATCTGTACTGCATATATTTGCAAGCATCGTTGCAACACTTGTTGTCGGTTACTGCATAGGTGCATTTTATAATGAAGGCGGTATGGCCACATTGGGTTACGGCTATTTCAGTATGAACCTCAATGCATTTTTCAATCCTGTGAGCAAAGGCTTTGAGGCTGACAACAACTGGTCTGCTGTACTGGGTGACAGACCGTATTTTGGCGGACAGACTGAAGGATTTGCTTATCTCGGCATAGGCATAATACTTGCCGCTGTAATAAGTGCTGTTCTGCTTTTGATAAAACACCGCAGTGATATTATCGCTTTTGTCAAAAACCATTTTGGTATAGCTTTTTCGACTTTATGTCTGACA
>JAGBFE010000234.1 GCA_018109965.1 Oscillospiraceae bacterium
CGTCCTTCAGATCGCCGGCAACGGCAACCAGAACGGTGGTGCCCACGTTGGGAACATCGAAATAGAAGAAGTGATCCTCAGCGGCCTTCTTGCCCAGGCTTACGCCATTGGCAAACAGTTCAACTTCCGGCTGGTTGGAGTATACAGTAACTTTTGTTACATCTTCAACACGGTCAACATAGCGTTTGCCGCAGAGATGAACAAATGGTTCGTCACTGAGCCATGCTTTGTAAGCATAGAAGGAGTCTTTTTTGTATTTGCGGTCAAATGTAACAAGACCTTTGTGGTTCTGGCCTTTTTCGCCGCCTTCGTTACGTGCATCAGCGCCGAAGTCAAACATATTCCAAACATGTGTAGCCCACATATATTTGCGGCTGAACAGCTGTTTGATAAGTTCTTCGTGATAATATGCCTGATATTCTTCTGTGTAGTCGCCCTGGTCAGGATTGGATGTATGCCAGTTCAAAGCTTCGCAGCCATATTCTGAACAGCCGATTGGAATGTTTGGATGTGTTTTGTGGAAATTGTCAAACCAAGGGCCGTTCATGCTTGTGTCGCCGCCGTACCAGCCAAAGTAATGGTTGTAGGAAACAACGTCAGGAATCTGAATGTATAGGTCATTGATGTCACACATTGAAACTGCTGCGATTGTTGTGAGACGTGTTTTGTCCATTTCGTGACAAAGGTCGTTGAGGATTTTGTGGTTTTCCAACAGGTCATCGTCTGCACCTGCGATGGAAATTTCGTTGGACAGACCCCAAACCACGATGGATGGATGGTTGTAGTTCTGTGCAATGAGTTCTTTCATCTGGCTGATTGTGTTTTCACGGCCTGTTGGCATATGTTTGGAAATATATGGGATTTCTGCCCAGAGAACAAGACCGCGTTCGTCACACAGGTCGTAGAAATACTGTGCGTGCTGATAGTGTGCAAGACGGATTGTTGTGCAACCTACTTCACAGATAAGGTCGATATCTTCTTCATGATGTTCAGGAAGAAGTGCGTTACCGATGCCCCAGCGGTCCTGATGGCGGGAAACACCGCGGAGCGGATATTCTTCGCCGTTGAGGATAAAGCCTCTTTCAGGGTCTATTTCAAATGTACGGCAGCCAAAACGTGTGGAAACGTTGTCCAGCACTTTTTCGCCTTCAACCAGCTGTACTTCTACCCAGTAGAGATATGGGTCTTTGAGACCGTGCCAGAGATGTACATCTGCAATTTCAAAAACAACCTTTGTTTCGCATGCGCAAACAGTTTTTGTTTCCATTTCGCAGCCGCATCTTCTTTTGAGAATGTATCTGAGCTGCTGGCCTTCCTTGACATTTGTTGTGAAAACTTCCACTTCAACTTTTGCATCTTTGCCTTCAACTGTTGGTGTAACTTTGATACCAGGTGCACCGTAGTAGTCAAGGTCAAAGTGGCTTTCGCTTACAGCAATAACATTTACATCACGGTAAAGACCGCCATAGAATGTAAAGTCTGCCATCTGTGGATATACCTTGTCGTTTGGAGCATTGTCAACTGCAACAACAAGCAGGTTGGACATTTCCATCGCTTCAGTCATATCAACACGCCAGGTTGAATAACCGCCGTCGTGATGTGCAAGTTTTTTGCCGTTGAGATAAACATCAGCAGAAGAGTTTGCACCCTGGAGTTCAAGATAGTAGCGGTCTGCCTGAGGAAGGTCAATTTTGTTGAATGCCTTTGCATAGTAACAGGTGCCGCGATAGTAGTCGTTGTCGCCGTCCTGGCCGTCAATTGCGTTCCAGGAGTGTGGGAGATTAACCCAGTTCCAGTCCATTGGAAGCGCTGCAGGCACCTCTGTTGCCTGTTTTGTAAACGCCCATTTTGCGTTGAAGTTTAATACTTGTCTCATTGTAAAAACCTCTTTTCAATTGTGATTTGCTAAAAAGTATACTCAATTTTTGTGGTCATATTGTGAATAAACAATTATTCGGAAACACGTCTTGCTGAAAGGTCTGACTGCATTTCTTCCAGTTTCTTTTTGTTAAGATTATAGATAACGCCGAGACCAACAAACATAAGTACTGCACTAACAAGATAAAGAACACCAACAAGGTGACGCATATTTGTTGCAACAAGCATAGACTGATTGCCTTTGTCTGCTTCAACATAACCAAGGAATACCATGATTACAAGTACCATGGAAGGACCGATACCCTGAACGAGTTTACGGAAGAAGGAGTGGAGTGAATATACTGTACCTTCTTCTCTTGCACCTGTTTTCCATTCGTTGTAGTCGATAGCATCGCCCATCATTGACCATGAGAATGTTGTGTAGACACCCATACCAATTGCATATACAAGCTGACAGCCGATATAAATGAACATACCATTCATATCAGGTGTGATTGGGAGTACAACAAGACCAACACCTGCAATGATACAGATGATGCTGCCAACAACGGAAACTTCTTTTTTACCAAATTTTTCAGCAAGTTTCTTTGCAAGAGGGGTAAAGAGAATGATTGGAATCATTGCAAAAGCAGAAACAATACCGGACATTTCAACATTGTTAAAGTATGACTGGAACATAACTGTAACAGCACTTGTTGCACCATACATACCAAGGAACATACCCATAGCTGCAACTGTTGCACCAACTGCAGGGCGGTTGCCCATAAAGTTTTTAAGTGCAGCAAATACATTGAATTTTTCGCTGTCGTTTGCTTTTACTGTTGTTTCAACACGGATTGTTGTGTTTTTAATCATAAAGTGGAAAGAGATGAAACCAAGAACACCCATGATAAGTGCTGCGATAAATACTCTTTCACCGATAAGGTTGTCTTCTGCATCATAGATAATGAATGGAAGAATCATCATTGGCACCATATTGCCAATCATAGAACCTACGCTTCTGAAAGCAGAAAGCTGTGCACGTTCACCTGTTTTATCTGTGATAAGTGACAGAAGTGAGCCATAAGGAACGTTTGCAACTGTGTAGAACGCATCCCATACTACATAGCCTGCAACAAACAGAATGTTTTTAGCCATTGCAGATGCGCCAGGCATTGGAACAAAGCAAAGTGCGCCTGCTACAACAAGACCAATGGAGCCTGCACGAACCCATGCAAGGAATTTGTTGATTTTGTACTGGTGGTTGTCAGCGTCAATAAGAGAACCGATAAGCGGGTCATTGATAGCATCCCACACCTGTACAAGTACAAGAAGACCAGCATAGAGAATGGAGTCCATACCCATAAACTGAGTCCAGAAGATAATAAGTGTGCTTTTGAGTGCAAAGGACATGTTACAGCCAAAGTCGCCTGCTGCGTATGCAAGGTTGTCGCGCATACCAAACTTGCGATAGCCGTTTTCATCAAGCTTTGGAGCTTTTTTAGTTTTTGCCATTTTGGTTTACCTCTTTCTAAAATTTTTACCTTCCTATAAAACACAATGAAGGTAATTATACATTATATTATAAATTACCTTCATTACTATCAGTTAGCACTATTCAGTTTTTCATAAGCACGATTTTGATACACCGTGTAGAATATATAAAATATTGTTGTACAAAACATAAAAATTGTTGTATCGGACTGTTATTTTTTATATTCCGACGGAGAGCAACCCATAAATTTTCGGAATATGCGCGAAAAATAGTTGGTATCATTGATGCCTACACTTGCGGCAATATCTGCAACAGAAAGGGAAGTGTGTTTAAGTTTGTTGGCTGCGGTTATCACCCTTGTGTAGTTGATATACTCAACAACAGTTTTGCCTGTTTCGGTGCGGAACTGACGCGCCAGATGGTTTGGGGTTATTTTAAGCTGCTCTGCTATATCGTTAAGAGAAATTTTATTTTCAATATTTTCATGTATATAATTGAGGGAGTTTTGCACTGTATGGGAATATTGCTGTGAAGAATATTTTTTTGCATATTCACAATATCCCACAAGCATTTCATCCAGCAGTTTTGTCTGTTCCCTGCGGTCAGAAACTATATCGATTTTCTGAAAAAAACGATAGCTTATTTCATCAATATAATACGGATGAACATTGGCATGTTCCACAGCCTTGCGAAAAAGAGTGTTGAGAATTATCAGGCTTTTGCGCTGCATCTGCACAGAGGTTATAAATCTTTCACTTATATCCTCTTCAGTCAGCCTTGCCATTGCTTTTCTCGCCTTTGTGACGTTGCCCTGTGATATAGCCTCCAAAACTTCGTTTTCTATGCTGTATCGGTATTCCACCTTATCCATGGAACGCACATCCTGCTGCCTGTGTACAAAAGAAAATCTGTCGTGCATATCTTCAGTCGGTGCGTTTTCTATGATGTGACGTATATCCAGCTTTCTGTCAGTATTCACTGCCGAAAAAACCGCCACCAGCTGCTGTGCAATCACATCTTCGTGAATGTGAGGGATTTTTAATATCTGTTCTCTTATCAATGCAATTTCATTTATTTTAAAGCCTTTTTCAATATACACCTTTTCATCAAAAGACGAACCTGTAAGGCGATACGGGCCAATAACTATCGCTGTTTTGGGAATATTTTTTGTGACAAAAACCGCATAGTATATTTCGAAATAATCCTGAAGGATATACAATGTGTTCTCTTTAAGATTTTCAGAAAAAGTTATTACTGTTTTTCCCCAGTTAAAGTCGGGGTAGAAATTTTTGCGCAGTCCCATATCAACATTGCCTACATTCAGGTCTGCTTTGCACTCCGCTACCCTTACATTATGAAGATACATAATATTCTGTAAAACCTTTAAAAGCTCTATCTTCATAGCTGACACACCTTTCCTCAAAAAGTACACCCTGTTTTTTCAATTGTATCATTTGTTTTTTACCCCGTCAAATTTGTCTCATCAACCTCTGTATCCATTGATAAAAAAAATAGTTTATGATAAAATATTCATTTAGATATCACACATCAAGAGGTGTTTTTTATATATGAAAAAGACTAATGATCTGGGGAAGGACAGCATTATAAGCCTTGTGCTGAAGCTTGCCGTCCCTGCAATGATGGCACAGCTTGTAAATGTGCTTTACACTGTTGTTGACCGCATTTTTATAGGCAATATCCCCCTTGTGGGTGACGTTGCCCTGGCGGGTATAGGTGTCTGTGCACCGATTGCAGAATTCGTGTCTTCCTGGGGCAATCTTATCGGCGTTGGCGGCAGTGTTTATATGGCTATGAAAATGGGCGCCAAAGACAACGATGAAGCGGAAAAAACGCTTTCCAACAGTTTTCAGGCTTTGCTTATTATGTCCCTTGTGCTTACTGCAGTATTCCTGCTTGCAAAGGAACATCTGATATGGTGGTTTGGCGCCAGCAGTGAAACTTTCGGCTATGCAAACCGTTATCTGACAATTTATATCAGCGGCTGCACCTTTGCTGTAATGGCTTTGGGTATGAACTATTTTATCAGCTGTCAGGGATTTCCCGCCATTGCAATGCTTTCGGTTTTTATAGGTGCTTTTACCAATATCGTCCTTGACTATGTGTTTGTTATGGTGTGCGGCTTTGGTGTTGCCGGTGCAGCATTTGCCACCGTTTTTGCTCAGTTTTGTTCCTGTACCTGGACACTGGTGTTCCTTTTTGGCAAAAAAATACATATAAAAATCAAAAAACACGCTATAAATCTAAAAAGGCTTGCAACAATCTGCAAGCTGGGCCTGTCCCCTTTTATAATGTATTCCACCAACAGTGTTATCGTTATTATCCTCAATGTTGTGCTGCAGCACTACGGCGGTGATGTGATGGGCGACAAGCTTATCACCGCTGCTGCTATTGTGCAAAGTTATGTAATTGCCATTTTAAATCCGCTTGGCGGTATAACTGCAGGCACTCAGGCTGTTATAAGCTACAACTATGGTGCAAAGGACTACAGGCGTGTTATCAAAGCATTTAATCAGATTACAGGAGTTGCTGTTATTTTCTGTTCTGTAATGTTTGTTGTGTCCCGCATTGTTCCGCAGTATATAGCAATGATGTTTACTCAGGATGCTGAGATTATTTCTCTTGCTTCATTTGGTATGAAAGCATTCACCTTTGGTCTTGTTCCTCTGGCATTGCATTATGAAGCTACCGATGGTCTGACAGCTATTGGCATGGGCGGCACTGCGCTGGTAATGTCCGCTTTCAGAAAAATCACCTTTGTTGTTCTGATGTGCATTATCCCTCTGTTTGCTGAAGCACAGTATGTTTTTGCATATGAATCAATCGGTGACATTGCCTGCGGGCTTATCAACACCGTTGCCTGCATATTTATTCTGCGCAAAATGCTTAACACAAAAGAATTATTTGCAAAACAATAACTTTTAATCCCTGCTTTAATTGAAACGCCCCAAAAGTCATATGCTTTTGAGATTGCACATCAATTTATGCAGGGATTTTGCTTTGCCGCCGATTGACTGTATTTTGATGGTTTGATATACTTTTAATTAAGAAAAGAGGTATATTTATGGATGTAAAAAAATCTTTGGAACTGCTTGACAGTTTATATACACAGGGAAATCTTGAACAGGCAGAAAACTGTCTTGACCAGTGGATTACAGAATCGCTGGAAACAAGGAACTATCCTGCTGCCCTGACATTTTTCAACGAAATGGAAGGATTGCTGCGCACAACCGGCAGAGCAGAAGATGCTGCCGATATCTCCGACCAGGCACTTGAGCTTATCAGCATGATGGGGCTTAACGGTACTGTTCACCACGCAACTACTCTCCAGAACGGTGCAACTGCAAACCGTGTGGCAGGCAACCTTGACAAAGCTTTGGATATGTATATCCGTGCAGTGGAAATTTACAGATATACAGGCAACTCAAAAACCTATCAGATGGCAAGCATCTATCACAATATGAGCCATATCTATCAGGAAAAAGGCCAGCACAGCACTGCTTTGATTTTTCTTGACAATGCCCTCGATATCATTTCTGTTTTTGATGACAGTGATGCAGAAATTGCCACAACATATGTATGTATGGCATTGTCGCATATGGCTGTTAATGATATGGAAAAGGCCGAAGAAAAGCTCAACAAAGCAATGCAGTACTATGATACCGATGACGGAAAGCAGGACGGACATTATGGCTCTGCCCTTTCTGCCTGGGGTGAATTTTACTGGCATAAAAAAGATTATGAAAAAGCCATTGAAACATTTGAAGCTGCACTCCAATTTACATACAACCGCTTTGGCGAAAACCAGGGATGTGACGTGATACGCCACAACATTGAAATGATTAAAAGCGAAATGGAAAATATCTGAGAGGACAACCGATGACAGGACTTGAACTGTGCCGAAAATACTACGAACAGGTTGGCAGACCAATGCTTGAGGAAAAATTTGCAGAGTATCTGCCGCGCATTGCCGCCGGTCTGGTTGGTGAAGGCTCTGACTGCCTTGGTTTTGATGACGAAATTTCCCGCGATCACGATTTTGGCCCCGGATTCTGCATATGGCTTTGCAAAGAGGATTATGACAAAATCGGTGCCGAAATGCAAAAAGCATATAATTCCCTGCCAAAAGAATTTATGGGTTTTGCCGCCCGCAGAACCAGCGACCGTGGAAACGGCCGTGTGGGTGTAATTGAGATAAGCAGTTTTTACCGTCAGTTTATCGGCAACGAACAACCCCCAAAGGATATGATGCGCTGGCTGTATCTGCCCGAACACAAAATAACCGCTGCAACCAGCGGACAGGTGTTTGAGGATAACCTGGGCGAATTTTCTGCAATCAGAAATGCACTTTTGAACTATTATCCCGAAGATGTGCGCATTAAAAAAATTGCTGCAAGGGCAGCCGCAATGGCACAGTCAGGGCAGTACAACTATGCCCGCTGTATGCGTCGAGGTGACGTGGTCGCTGCAAATATTGCTGTGGGTGAATTTGTAAAAGCCAGTCTCTCTATGCTTTATCTGCTCAACAAAAAGTATTCGCCATACTACAAATGGCAGTTTTACGGACTGAAAAAAATGATTGGCAGCAATAATTTTGTACTCAGTGATGCTTTGCAGCTGATTGAACAGCTGAGTTGCTGTTACAATCAGTCACACGCGTGGGAGCCGCCTTTTGAACAAGGCTGGAATCCATATCTCAACACTGATGACAAAAAAGTTGTGCTGATTGAAAAAATCTGTGCACTTGTGGTTACCGAACTGAAAAAGCAGGGACTGACCGACAGTGATGCTGATTTTCTGGAAGAACACACATATCATATAATGGGAAGAATAAAGGATGAACAACTTAGCCGATGTCATGTAACAGAAGGCTGAAAGAGGTGTTTTTATGTCTTTAAGTGAAAAGAAAGAACGGCTGATAAAAGAAGAATGGGCAAATTTTACTGCTGTGCACAATGAAGGCGGCAGAGCAAGCTGCCAGGATGACCCCGAAACATTTTTCATTATGCGCCGCAGTCAGTTTGTGTGCTGGGACGAGGATTTGATTGACAGCTGGTACAATGACCTGACCGATGCAAGAATGCAAAGACGCAATCTGCTGAGCGAAAAATATGCCTGGATGATGAAACAGACCGCACCTGCAGAATTTGAAAAAATAAAAAAATTTTTGCCCGTTTTGTCATCAGATGATGAGCAGCTTATTGATGATATTGTAAAAATTGAAGTCTTCTGGATGGAACAGTATGCCCAGAAATATCCGTATATGGCAGAAGGCAACCGCGAAATACATTCATATGAAGACAGTGAGTATTCCACAAGCTTTGAAACCTATCTGCGCGGAGAACTGCACACATATTCCCACAACACCCTTACACTTTATGCTGATATGGTCAAAAAACTTGAAAAAGAAGGCAAATCAATGTCACTGATGATAATGGATGCCATGGTAAAAAGCTATGGCTACAAAGATATTGATGATGCGGAACGTCAACAGAAAATAAGAGCTGTAAATAATATAAATCTATAATAACAACCCCGTCAGATGAAATTCTGACGGGGTTTGCTTGTTGTATTGAAACTTTATATAAAATTTTTAATCAGATACAGCACTGCAAGGTGTGACGGATAAAAAATATAGAAAAAATATTTTGGAACTCTGTTCCCTTTTTTGCCGCTGTAACAGATAAGCATCGGTATAGCGGCATATGCCCATATCTGTACACCGCCGTATGTAAAATAAATTGCGGTGAGTGCTGCAGCAAGCATTATTATTTTCAGCTGTATTTTTGTACAGATGCTGTTTTCAATGCAGTTTGCAGTATATATTATGCAAGGAGTCATACATCCCCAGAAATTATACTGAAATACAAATATTATGTTCAGCATCCACACTGCCAGAACAGCTGACACAAATAGCAATGACAGATATATGCTGTTTTTTGGCTTATCCGCTTTAAATGCCGCATAAAGTTTTTGAAAAATAAAAACAATAGTCACACCTGCTGCAAAGGTAAACATTATATTCAAGTCATCATTGTCATTGAATGCAATTTTCACCGCCTGTGTTATAAGCGCAAATGCAAACAGATTGCAAAAATATCTGCCTTTATTTTTTGTATAATAACAGCCTTCGGCAACAAAAAATGCAAATATCGGGAACGCAATGCGGCCGATAATGCGCAAAACTGATATGTGTGGGCAGATTATTGCACCGATATGGTCAATCAGCATAAACAGTGCCGCTGTAAGTTTTAAAATATCGCCGTCAGTTTTTGCAGTGCAAAAGCCAATATTTTCCCTCATATCAGTTTTCGTCCTGTTTTAAATCTGCAACAATCTTTGCATACATTTTCTCATCAATTATAAACTTTTTATTGTATATAACAAATCCGATAACAATACATACAAGAGGCAGCAGCATCATTGCAGCTTTCATAATCCATATCGGGGAGCCAACCACACCGCCGATAAGTGCATCAATCTGTGCCTGTGCCGCAGAAATTGCAGCAGGGTCGGTGAGTGTTTCCATTGCAGCTTCAATTTCGGCAATCTGCTGAGAAACCGGATTGATGCCCGAAACAATAAGTGTGACTGTAACAACCGCTGTGCCCACAGCACCGCCAAGCTTGTTTATAAACGGCTGCACTGCAAAGCTGACTGATTCGTTGCGTTTTTTGAGTTTCCATTCACCGTATTCCACTGCATCGGCAAGGAAAAGCAGCATAAGCAGCTGAATAAACGCCTGTGCAAAAAACAGAATAAGACCTGCAACAATGATTACAGGCAGCTTTTCAAATGAGAAAAAGAACAGGATATATGCAACTACAACTGCAACCATTGCACCTGTATAAAGCTGTTTTCTGGTGTATTTTTTGCTGAAAAGCGGAAAAATTGAAAGTGCTGTAAGCTGTGCCACACCAAGAACTGCAGCGAAGACCATATATGTGCCTTCGTTTTTGTAGGCGTATTTAAAATAGTAAACACCAAAAGATGTGGTTGTGCAGTAACCTATCATAAACAGTGCCATTGCAACTGCTGTTACCATAAGCTGATCATTTTTAATCAGTGCATCCAGCATGCCTTTGAGGGATGTATGCTCCTGCCTGTTAAGCTCACTTCTGTCTTCTTTAACACCAAAAACTGTAACAAGCTGAAATATCCACATAAGTACAACAAGGATGATTGCAAACTGGAAATAACTTTTCTTTGCTGGCATTCCAAAAAGGTCAGGCACCATTGTGTAGATAACAACCACGCTGAACATACCTACATTTGCACAGATACGAGCAATTGCACCGATGCCTTCACGCACCTTCTGGTCTTTTGAAATCGCAGGCATAAGTGACCAGTAAGAAATATCATTTGTGGTGTATGCCATACCCCAGAAGAGATATGCAGCAGCAAAAAATACAATGTATACGTTACCGCTTAAACCCAGGTCTGAAAAAAGCAGGATTGTGAGTATGCCTGAAGCAAATGTGCCGAAAACAATCCATGGCTTGAATTTGCCCCATTTTGTTTTTGTATTGTCAACAATTGTGCCCATAACAGGGTCGTTGAGTGCGTCAAACACTCTGCACACAACCATAATTGTACCGATAATTGCAAGCTGTGCATCGGACAGTCCCACGACTTCGGTGAGATATGTAATAAGATACATACTGATAAGGGTATAGACGGCATCACGGCCCACTGTGCCCAGACCAAAACAATATTTGTTTCGCTTCATCTGTTTATCCATAGTTAAAATCCTTTATATTTTATCAGTTAACATTGTAATTATCTTTTTTTCACAAGGCGGAATTCAAACGGCTTGAGAACATCCGTTTTGTAATCTTTGTAGCTTGAAACCACCACATTGTCCCAATCTTTTATTTTTTCGGGCACTGCAACAGTTTTGCCCGTCATATTGCAGACCGAGAGCAGTTCTTTGCCGTCCAGCACACGCTTAAAAGCATAAACCGACTTGCTTTCAAGGCAGGAACGAAACTGACCTTCACGGAGAATTTCGCTGGTTTTGCGCAGCTGTATCATCTTTTTCCAGAACGCGCGTACGCCGTCCTCATCTGCCATATCCTTTTCAACGTTTACCTCTGCATAGTTGCCGTTAACTTTAAGCCACGGTCTGCCTGTGGTGAAACCTGCGTTTGCATCTGCATTCCACTGCATCGGTGTGCGGGCGTTGTCACGGCTGGTGCGCTGAATCATTTTCCAGCGGATGGCTTTTGGCAGATGCAGGTTTGTTGCCATTTTGTAAACGTTGTGGCTTTCAATATCCATAACTTCATCCAGATTTGCAAAGTCACCATTGGTCATCCCGATTTCCTGACCCTCATACATAAATGGTGTACCCCGAAGTGTCATAAGCAATCCTGCCATCATTTTGCTGCTTTCCTTGCGGAAGCCCTTGCTGTCTATAAAACGGCTGATAAATCTAGGCTGGTCGTGATTTTCAAAATAAACGGCGCACCAGTAAAGCGCAAGCTGCCATTTGGTGAGACATTCCATAAGCTTTTTCGGTTTAAGCTGTGTTTTGAACCATTTGACAATAACCTGGTCGGTTTCCATATGTTCAAAATAAAAAATCATATCAAGTTCACGGCGTTTTTCATCGATAAGGTCACGGGCTTTGTGAATATCAACAAACACGGTTTCCCCCACTGTGAATGCACCGTAAGGCTCAAGCACTTCGTCGTGGAGTTCACGAAGAATTTTGTGGCAGCCCTCGGTTGAAAGGTAATGCTCCATGCCTGTGAGAATCGGTGATGGTTTGCCGTTTTCAAGGCTGTCCTTGTAGATGATATTGATAACATCACAGCGGAAGCCAACCACACCTTTTTCCAGCCAGAAGCGCATAATATCCTTTACTTCTTCCAGCACCGCCGGGTTGTGCCAGTTAAGGTCCGGTTGTTTTTTGCTGAACAGATGCAGATAGTATTCTTCACTGTCTTCCCCGCCAAATTTACTCCAAGGGCATTCGGCAAAAAAAGTTGCCCCAGTTGTTTGGCAGTTTTCCATTTTTGCCCTTGCGGATAATGTAGTAATTACGGTATTTTTCGTCCCCTGCCATTGCTTTCCGGAACCACTCATGTTCATCGGAAGTATGATTGATAACAAGGTCCATAACAATGCCTATTCCGCGTTTTTTTGCTTCAGCAAGGAGAGTGTCAAACTCTTCCATTGTGCCGAATTTGGGGTCAATGGACTTGTAATCCGCAATATCATAGCCGTTGTCATCATCAGGGCTTTTATAAAGCGGTGAAAACCATATTGTGTTTATTCCCAGATCAGCAAGATAATCAAGCTTTGAAATAATGCCGTTTATATCCCCTATGCCGTCCCCGTTGGAATCCATATATGAGCGTGGATAAATCTGATAAACCACAGTATCCCTGTGTAAATTTGCCGCTGCCATAGTGCCTCCTTGTGCATATAAATTTGTCGGTCAATTGCTGATTTAAATATATCATATAATATATTATAAATCAAAACAAACAGATATATATTTATACGGTTTTAATCAAGTTGATTTTATAAAATATTTTCACATATATTTCTCATCCCCCTATTGCATATACGGCAGTATAATGTTAAAATATGTTAGAATTCAAATTGTACGAATTCTAACATTTATTTTGAAGGAGGATTTATGGAATCAAAACACGTTTTTGGCGAAGATGTGGGCAAGTGTATTATGAATACCTCCCATAAAATAAAAATCGGCCTTAACAGTATTTTTGAACAGGCAGGACTGACAGGACTTCAGGCCAGAATTCTCGGTTTTGTGAGATTCAACAGCGAAAACGGCCGTGATGTGTTCCAGAAGGATATTGAAGCCGAGTTCAAAATACGCCGTTCTTCTGTTTCCAGTGTTCTTGACAATATGGAAAAAAACGGGTTTATCATCCGTCAGTCTGTCGAAAATGATGCCAGACTGAAAAAAATTGTGCTGACCGAAAAAGCACAGGACATTTCAAAACAGCATTGTCAGACTATACTGCGTTTTGAAAACAGTCTGCTGGAAAACATGACCGCAGATGAAATCGCCACTTTGAAAAAACTTTTGGATAAAGTAGCAGAAAATATAGAGAATAATGAGGTATAAAATATGATAAAAAAACTTTCCTCATACATAAGGGAATACAAAAAGCCCGCTGTCCTTACCTCTCTGTTTGTTGCAATGGAGGTTGTGATTGAGGTGCTTATCCCTCAGTGTATGGCAAAAATCATCGACGTAGGTCTGCCCAGTGGCAATATAGGCTATGTGACCAAAATAGGCATACTTATGATTTTTATGGCAATGCTCAGTCTTGCCTTTGGTGTTTTGTCGGGGCGTAATGCCGCAACTGCAGGTGCAGGCTTTGCAAAAAATCTGCGTCAGGAGCTTTTTTATAAAGTACAGGAGCTGAGCTTTGCAAATATCGACAAATTTTCCACTGCAAGTCTTGTAACCCGTCTTACAACCGACGTAAACAATGTGCAGATGGCGTTTTCAATGATAATCCGCATGCTTGTGCGCTCGCCTATGATGCTTATTTCAGCATTGTTTATGTGTTTTACCCTTAATGTAAAACTCACCCTTGTATTTTTGTGTGTAATACCTATTCTTGCAGGGTCCATCATATTTATTATGACCAAGGCAATGCCAAGTTTCAGAAGCATGTTTAAAAAATACGATGTTGTAAACCGTGTTGTACAGGAAAATCTGACAAATGTGCGCACAGTAAAGGCTTTTGTAAGAGAAGATTTTGAAACTGAAAAATTTGAAGAAGCCACAGGTGATTTGTACAACTACTCAATCCGTGCCGAAAAGCTGATGAATCTGACCAGCCCGATTATGCAGTTCTGCATGTATCTTACAATTCTGCTTATCAGCTGGATTGGTGCAAAGCTGGTTATCAATTCCACAATGCTCACAGGGCAGCTGATGAGTATGTTTACCTACATTCAGCAGATACTGTCCAGCCTTATGATGATTTCCATGAGTATTGTTATGATGTCCATGGCCAAAACCAGCGGTGACCGTATTCTTGAAGTTATTGAAGAAAAGGTTGACCTGACAAACTGTGAAAATCCTGATAATGAAATTGCTGACGGTTCAATCAGATTTGAAGATGTATCTTTCAGTTATTCAAAGGATATGAACCGCCTTGCACTTGAAAATGTAAATCTCTCCATTCCTTCCGGGGCAACAGTTGGTATCATCGGTGGTACAGGCAGCAGCAAGACCACGCTTGTGCAGCTTATTCCCCGTCTTTATGATGCTACTGCAGGCACTGTTTTTGTTGGCGGCAAGGATGTCAGGACCTATGACCTTGACACACTGCGTGAAAATGTTTCGGTTGTTCTTCAGAAAAACGTTCTGTTCAGCGGCACAATAAAAGAAAATCTGCGCTGGGGCAACGAAAACGCAACTGACGAAGAACTTGTCCACGCCTGCAGACTTGCTGCCGCAGACAGTTTTATTCAGAGTTTTCCAGACGGATATGACACATATATTGAGCAGGGCGGCACAAACGTTTCGGGTGGCCAGAAGCAGCGACTTTGCATTGCCCGTGCACTGCTTAAAAAACCAAAAATTCTTATTCTTGATGACTCCACAAGTGCCGTTGACACCGCAACCGATGCAATGATAAGAAAAGCATTCCGAGAAGAAATCCCAAATACCACAAAACTTATCATCGCACAGCGCATATCCTCTGTCCAGGATGCTGATATGATTGTTGTTATGGATGACGGCAAAATCAACGGTGTCGGCACTCACGATGAACTGATACACAGCAACACTATCTACAGTGAGATTTATACATCCCAGATGAAAGGAAGTGAAGAATAATGGCTGACAGAAATACAGGTTCCATGCCAAAAGGCCCACACGGTCCTGGCGGCAACAAAGCCCAGGCAAGAGGCAAAATGATGAAGCTGGATGAAAAAAGCAAGGAAAGCCTTGGCCGTCTGTTCCGAATGATATTTAAAAACTACAAATTCCATTTTGTGCTTGTTATTCTTTGCATCTTTATATCCGCACTTGCGAACTTAAAAGGCACACTGTTCCTTCGCACACTTATTGACACCTATATAGCACCGTTCATCGGGCAGCAGAACCCTGACATGTCGGGGCTGCTTGGTGCATTGCTGCAGATGGCAGGTATTTATGCGCTGGGGATTGTGTCCACCTTCGCATACAACATCATTATGATGTTTGTAACACAGGGCACTCTCAAAAGAATACGCGATGACATGTTCCGCCATATGCAGACATTGCCTATCAGCTTTTTTGACACCCACACCCACGGCGAACTGATGAGCCGATACACCAACGACGTTGACACACTGCGACAGATGGTAAGCCAGACTGTGCCGCAGCTGGTAAACAGCCTTGTAACAATAGTTTCGGTTGCCGCATCAATGATTATGCTGTCATGGCAGCTGACAATCGTCAGCTTTTTCACAGTGTTTCTGATGATAAAAATGAGCACCAAAATCGGTACAATGTCAGGTCTGTTTTTTGCAAAACAGCAGGCTGACGTGGGCAAACTGAACGGATACATCGAAGAAATGATGAACGGCCAGAAGGTTATCAAGGTTTTTACTCACGAAGATATTGCAAAAAAAGAATTTGACAGATTCAACGAAGAACTTTGTGACAGTATGACCAAGGCAAACAAATTTGCAAATATTATGGGTCCTGTGTCCAACAATATGGGACATCTGAACTTTTCTCTCATTGCAATCCTTGGCGGTGCTTTTGCAATCAGCGGCATCGGCACAATTACTCCCGGTACTATTGCATCATTCCTTATGCTGATACGCAGTTTTAACGGACCTATCCAGCAGGTTACACAGCAATTTAATACCGTTGTTATGGCAATGGCAGGTGCAGGCAGAATTTTTGATATTATTGACCAGAAACCTGAAACTGACAACGGCAGCATCACCCTTGTACGCGCAAAAGAATCTGCTGAGGGTACCATTGAAGAAGCTGACTACAACACAAACCAGTGGGCGTGGAAAGTGCCACAGCAGGACGGCGGATATCAGTATGTACAGCTTAAA
>JAGBFE010000235.1 GCA_018109965.1 Oscillospiraceae bacterium
CAGTTTGCAAACCTGGGCCTTGTTGTAACCGACGAACAGCACCGTTTTGGTGTGGCACAGCGCACAAAAATGGGACTTAAAGGGGCAAACCCGCACATTATTGTTATGAGTGCAACTCCTATTCCCCGCACACTGGCAATGATAATCTACGGCAATATGGAAATATCGGTAATTGACCAGATGCCAAAAGGCCGCAAGCCTGTGCTGACCTATTTTGTAGGCACTGACCTGCGTGCAAGGATGTTTGGATTTATCGACAAACATATAAAAATGGGCAAACAGTGCTACATTGTACTGCCTGCCATCGACCCCAACGAAAATATAACAGAACTGCAGAGCGTGACAGAATACTGCAACAATGTGATTAAACCGCTTTTGCCTCACGCCCGTACCGAAATACTGCACGGCAAAATGAAACAGGCACAAAAAGATGATATTATGGCCCGTTTTAAAAACGGCGAGGTTGACATTCTTTGTTCAACCACCGTTATTGAAGTTGGCGTTGACGTGCCTAATGCTGTGCTGATGATAATTGAAAATGCCGAAAGATACGGCCTGTCCGCCCTGCATCAGCTGCGCGGACGCGTTGGCCGCGGCAGTGACCAGAGCTACTGTATACTTGTCAGTGACCACAAAGGTGCAAATGTTGCCGAAAGGCTCAGATTTCTGTGCTCCACACAGGATGGCTTTAAGGTAAGTCAGTTTGACCTTGACCACCGCGGGCCGGGTGACTTTTTCGGCAAGCGTCAGCACGGGCTGCCCGATTTGAAAATTGCAGAGATGTCACAGGATATCTCCACCCTCGAAAAAAGCCGCGATGCCTGTAGGGAGCTTTTGGCAACGGCAGACTGGCAAAGCCGTTATCCGCTGCTTAACAAAAAGCTTGCAAAGCTGTTTGAAGGCTTTGTGCTGTAAAATATTTGCAGCAGCAAAATTGATGCCATAACATCCGCATACACGGCAGGTGTACTCTGCCTTTTGACAACCATTTATCACGGGGCAATTTTATCCCCTTTGTAACTCAATAATTTCAAAACATTATGAATAATATTAAACTTATTGTTACCGACCTTGACGGTACACTTTTTACAACCGACAAACTCCTGCCACCCGATTTTGACCAGGTGCTGGAACAGCTTAAAGCCAGGGGCATTGCCTTTGCCGTGGCAACAGGCAGGAATTTTAAAGGCATTGACCACTATTTCCCCGATAAAATCCAGGATATGTATTTTATATGTGACAACGGCGCTTTTATTATGGAACACGACAAACTGAGCCGCTGTGTGACAATTGACATGGAACTGTGCCACCGCGTGTTTGACGCTGTAAAGGAATACGGAGAAATAGACGTTCTGGCCTGCGGTTTAAAAGGCACATACTATACCCATTGCTGTGATGCAATGCAGTACACAATGGATAACTACTATGCACCTGTGACCTTTGTGGAGGACATGAAAATCATTGATGACGAGCTGTTCAAAATCAGCTACAGCGACTTTAACGGCGGACCTATTGCCAGCGGCAGCTATGATTATATGCAGCGGCAGTTTGGCAATGAACTTTCGATACATCCGTCGGGCGGCATATGGATGGACAGTATGCACAAAACTATCCACAAAGGCAAGGGTGTAAAAGCACTGCAGCAGCTTTTGGGTGTAACGGAAGAAGAAACCCTTGTTTTCGGTGATTACTACAACGATATCCCCATGCTGCAGAGCGCAAAAAATGTTTTTGTGGTGG
>JAGBFE010000236.1 GCA_018109965.1 Oscillospiraceae bacterium
AGTCACGTTGCCGGAGAAGATGTAGCTGCGGCCGATATACTTTGTGCCAACCGGCCAGTCAGTCTGTTTGTGGTCTTTATCGTGGAAACCAAGATACTGACCTTTTGCGTTTACATAATAACTTATATAGTTTGAGAAATCAGAAACTGTGCCTGTGCTGCTGTTATATGTACCGCCAATCTGACCGTCATACCATGCCTGTGACAGAAGGCTGATAACAACATCATTTGTCACAGCAATCGGTGTGCCGTATTCTGTTGTATCGTTGTCTGTATTGTCACCTGTTGCAGCAACATCCAGACGTTCTCTGATGGAGTAAACAAGTTCCCAGCCAAGTTCTGTCCATGTAGCAGCATTGCCGTATGTGCCGTTATTCATGCCCGCAATTAGATTTGCGCCTGTATACAATACGTCATTATAAAGCAAGCCTTTGATTTCCTTGACTTCCATATATTCGCCAAGTTCGTCAACGATTGTAACATAACCGTCCATATCGTACTGACCTGTTGTTACAAATGTAGGATAGTACTGAGACTGGAGAATAATTTCCTGAATAATTTCAGCAAAAGCATCGATAAGCCCCTGAGAGTTGTTTGCAGAAAAATATCTGTCTGTGTAGTAACGGTTTGCTACAAGTTTGTTGCCTGTTTCTGTGTCTGTACGTCTGGTAATATTAACATTGATAGTCTGTCTGTTATAAGTACCGGTATATGTAGCTACACGACCACCTGTGCTTTCGTTGGCATAGTTTCTCCAATGTGTATCAATTGCTGTCGCAACAGTTGTGCCTGTTGTTTGTGGCTGGAGCATCTGCGGAGCATAGTTGCCGGACACACCGAGGCCAAGTGTGTAAAACAGACATTCTCTGCCATAATGTGCTTCCATCTGTGTGCGCACATTTGCAGCAGTAAGCTGTGCAAGAAAAACAATTTCATCTGTCGTTTCTGCATAGTTATCCCTGCCTATATTTCTGTTTGCATTTGTTGCTTCAAGATAGTTGGATGTACCGCTTGTAGGGTCACCATCTGTCATAAGCACCATAACAGGAATACGTTTTGTACCGCCCTGAATGTTGCCTGTTTCGATGGTTGTATCTTCAATATCCAGCAACAGTTCCAGCCCTTCCTGCATACCACCCTGAGTGTATGTACCAGAACGGCCTGTAACAGAATTTACATAATTATTGCCATTGCTTGATTTTACACCGTCTGCAACATCGATATATCTTGTGCTGCCGGATTTTCTGAACTTGAGATAATCTCCATTACTGTCAGTTGTGGTGTATCGGTCAATAGGCATAAGAGTATAGGAATTGAGGTTGTAAACCGCAATACCTACACGGTTATAGTTACTGGTTTCATACAGCTTTCTGATAGCTTCATTGGCTGCCTGTACCATTGCTTTGAGGTCATCATCTGACATACTACCGGACAAGTCTAATGTCAGGACTGTATCTGTCGGCAGATAACTAAAACCTGTAATCTGTTTTGTAGATGACATTGCAGACATTGCAACAAGAAAGTTGTCTGTACCAGGTGCAAGTGTAACACTGTCTCCCCCCTGTATATCATCAAATTCTTTGCTGCCTGCAAATACAGACTTGTCTGCCCATACTGCACCTGCAAATTCTGTGGAAACATTTCCGCTGTCGTCAGTGCCGAAATATGTTTCCCAGCCGTCTGTTGTATCAGCATCAGAAACTTTGCTACCCGGTACAACATCCAGTGTTGTCTGCGCAAAAACATCCAGTGCTGTCCACGGCACCTGGGTAATCATAAGTGCGATTGACAAAATTGTGGCTATAATTCTTTTTTTCAATTCATATACGCCTCCTTTATAGTCACGTTTAAAAGAGAAATGTATTTTACTATTTTCCAACTGTAATCAGTTTTGTAAATATATACCTTTATCGCCATATTTATCGTGGCATTTTTGCCTTTGGACCAAGGTCAGATTTCAAAAAAGCAAACAGTTATCCAATGTAATTTTCCATTATAATTTTATGATTTTTAAATGTCATTTTCAAGTCTTTTTTGCAACTTTTTTATTTAAGTAAAAATTTTGTCAGATTGCATAAAACCCGGGTGTTTTTTTACAAAATTCCGATATCAGACAATCTTATTTAATTAACATTTCAGACACAAAAACAACAGTAAAACTATATTAAGTTATTTTTTTGACGACATTTTCTTATTTTTCAAAATCATTTTTATCCGCGACAGGTTCAAATTTATCGGAGGGGGGGTAAGGGCGCATCCGGACAGTATTCATGCAGCAAAAAACACCGTGCTTTCTGCTGCCCTGCACGGTGTTTTTGAGTATTTGTTTTCAGTCTTCGATTTTTTCAAAGCGTTTAAAGGTTTTGCCGTCACGTGTGATTGTTTCGCAGAACATATCGAGAGGTCTCACCCACACACCGCCCTCGCCGTAAAGAGCCTTGTAAACCACCATTTCTTCCATTGTTTCTGAATGTTTTGCAATGTACAGCACTTCGTATTCATTGCCTTTGAAATGTCTGTATTTTCCAAGTTCCATAATATTTTTAACCTTTCATCATTCTTACAAATTTTGCACTTTCGCTGCCTGCAACTGCACCCTGATAAACTGCTTTTGCAATCTGCAGCATACCGCCTGTGTTATCCCCTGCAGCGTAAAGCCCGGGCAGATTTGTTGCACATTTTTCGTCTGTAACAACGGCGTTTCCGTCAATTTCGCACCCTAATTTACGGGCAAAATCAGTTGCACCCGCAACACCGACCGCAACAAACAGACCGCTGATTTCCACCGTTTTTCCGTTTTCAAATGTAACGCTTTCAACAGTGCTTGTGCCGCATATTTCAGTCAGTTTTTCGGTGATATATTCCACACCGTCAATTGTTTTGATTGGCTGCAGACCATTGGTGAGCACATACACTTTTTCGGCTATATTTTTGAGATAATCGGCTTCTTCGGCGGCATATTCGCCTTCACCCAGCACCGCAACTGTTTTTCCGCGGTAGAAAAATCCGTCGCATACCGCGCAGTAGCTTACCCCGCGGCCTTCAAATTCTGTTATGCCTTTGATTTTTGGTGCGCGGCGGTTTGTGCCTGTTGAAAAAACAACACTGACCGCATTGTATTCGCCTGTTGTTGATTTGATATTGTAGCTGCCGTCCCATTCGATGCCTGTAACCTGACCGCAGACTGTATCTATGTTGCTTTCTTCCAGCTGACTTACACCGTTGTCAAACAGTTCTTTGCCGCTTGTACCCTTTGCCACGCCATAGTAGTTGTCAATGCTTTCTGCCTTGTGCAGCGCACTTTTGTTTTCGCCGATAACAAGTGTATCCATCCCTGCACGGTGCGCATACAGTGCAGCTGACACCCCTGCAGGACCCTTGCCCACAACTATAACATCGTAATTCTTTTTCATGTACTGTCCCTTATTCTCATTAAAATGATTTGTTTTTATTGTATCTAAAATGTACCATAATATGACAGATTTTTAAAGTGAAAAAGTCACAAAATATTTCTAGACAAAACAAAACAGCTTAAGTCGGATACTTAAGCTGTATTTTGTAATTATTTGATTTTGTTTACAGAGTAGAATTTTACTGCTGCTGCATCTTCTTCAGTTGCAAGTTTTGCAGCTTCTGCTTCTGCATATGTGTTGAATTCTTCGCTTTTCATTTCTGCAAGGAGGCTGGATTTTACCTCTTCCAGTTCAGAATTGTCAGAGAAGTTTTCAACTCTTTTGTAAACGATAAGGTCTTCGTCCATTTCGCCCCACACATATTCGCCGTCAGGAGTAAGTGAGAATGCTTTTTCTTCTACTTCACCTGAAAATGCTGTGGAATCTTTGCCGATGTAGGAGTCGATAACGTTGTCACTTGCATTGGAATAGTCGATATCGTATGCAAGATAATCGCCGGCTGTCTGTCTGTATTTTGCGCTGATTTTTTCAAGGTCAGCACCGCCGTTAAGTTCATTTACCGCATCTTCGCAGTAGCCTTTGATAACATCAATTTCTCTTTCAGGCAGCAGGTCGCCTTCCTTGTCAAGCTTTGGCATATAGAAGCCTGTGATTCTTGCATAGTTTTCGTCCATATGTGCCTTGTATTCAGCATCTGTTACTGCCTTTTCGCCGCCTTCGCCGTAAAGTGCTGTGAAGATTTCGTCGTATTTGTAGCTGAATGTGTTGAACTTTGTGTAGGTTTCTTTGCCGATACCGTTGGCTTTGTAATGTTCTTCGTTATATGGCCAGTAGTATTCCACCAGTTCATTGATGTAGTTCAGTTCTTCTTCATCAAGGCTGAGACCCATTTCGTCAAATGTTTTTTCTGTCCATGCATAAACCTGAAGATTTTTGATTGTTTCGTTGTGAATCCATTCTGCTGCGGACATTTCTTCGATTGTTTCAGCCATAAGGTCTTCAACATCTTCGCCCACCATGCTCCAGGCTGTGTTGTAAGCGTTGTACTGTGCACATAAATACATATTTGGTGCAAAATCCACACCGTCAACTGTAACTACCTTTTCGTAGCTTTTGCTGCAGCCTGTAAAAAGTGCTGCTGACATTGCAACTGTGAGAACAGCTGCTGCAATTTTTTTAATAATCACGGTTTTACCCCCTAATAAGTTTCAATTTAACCGCTTTATTATACATCAACAGCGGTTTAAAGGCAATAATAAAATTGATTTTGTTGCTGCCAAAGCATTTTAGCACCCAATTGTGAAAAAGTGTTGATAACTGCACCTTACTGCTCATTTTGCTGCTGTGCAGAATTTTTGAACAGATTTAGCATATCTTTCATAACTTCAAGGGAACTTTCGCCCGGTTTTATCTGCGCCGAAACAAAAGGCTTTGCAGCAGAGTTGACAGAAATGCGGTGCTTTGTATTTTTGAGCACATAGCCCATATCAACCTTTGCAAAATCAGCAGAATAGAACACAAGCTGGTCCTTGCGCTGCACAACCTCGTTTATGCCAACCGATGATGCCATAACACGCAGCAGAGAGATGTCAATAAGTCCCATAACGCTCTGTGGCACGTCTCCGTAGCGGTCGATAAGTTCATCCAGAAGGTCAGAAACATCCTCCTCGTTTTCCAGTGCCGCAATACGTTTGTAGCTTTCGATGCGGTTTTGTGTGTAAGGGATGTATTTTTCAGGGATAAAGGCATCCACTGTAATGTCGATAAGACAGTCGGATTTTTCGGTTTTTATTTCTTCGCCTTTTTCCACCGCAATTGCCTGATTGAGCAGTTTTACATATAAGTCATAACCTATTGACGACATAAAACCGCTTTGTGTTTTGCCCAGAATGCTGCCTGCGCCGCGTATCTGCAAATCGCGCATTGCAATTTTAAAGCCCGAGCCAAAGTTTGTAAACTCACGGATTGCGTTAAGGCGTTTTACCGCAACTTCGTTAAGCACCTTGTTGCGCTGGAAAGTAAAATATGCATAGGCCTTGCGGGTAGAGCGTCCCACGCGTCCGCGTATCTGATAAAGCTGACTTAAACCCATTCTGTCTGAATCTTCAATAATCAGTGTGTTGCAGTTTGGCACGTCGATGCCTGTTTCGATAATTGTGGTACATACAAGAATGTCTATTTCACCATTGATAAGCTGCTGCCACACACCCGACAGGGTTGCTTCGTCCATCTGTCCGTGTGCTACGGCAACACGTGCATTAGGGCACATACGCTGTACCCTTAACGCACAGTTGTCGATAGTTTCGACACGGTTGTAAAGGTAATAGCACTGTCCGCCGCGGTTGAGTTCGCGGTTCAATGCAAACGCCACCATTTTTTCGTCATATTCGCTGACATAGGTTTCGATAGGTATGCGGTCGAACGGCGGTTTTTCGATGGTTGACATATCGCGGATACCGTTGAGCGCCATACTGAGTGTACGCGGAATAGGTGTTGCGGAAAGTGTGAGCACGTCAACCCCCTTGAAGCCTTCCACAAGCTTTTCCTTATGGGCAACCCCAAAGCGCTGTTCCTCGTCGATGATAACAAGGCCCAGATCCTTGAATTTGACCTTTTTCTGTATAAGTGCGTGGGTACCCACAACAATGTTCGCCACACCGCTGTTGATATCTTTGATTGTCTGTTCTCTCTGTTTTGCAGTGCGGAAACGGGACAGCAGCTGAATGTTTATGGGGAAGCTTTCCATACGCTGAATAAGTGTGTTGTAATGCTGCCACGCAAGCACTGTTGTAGGCACAAGGATTGCCACCTGCTTGTTGCTCATAACCGCCTTGAAAGCGGCGCGCAGGGCAACCTCGGTTTTGCCGACGCCAACATCACCGCACAAAAGGCGTTCCATAGGATACTGGCTTTCCATATCCTTTTTGATTTCGGCAATGGATTTCAGCTGGTCCTCTGTTTCGTCGTAGATAAACCTTGCTTCAAAATCCCGCTGCCATTCGGTATCCTCATCAAAGGCAAAGCCCTTGCTGTGCTCACGCTCGGCATAAAGGCGGATAAGCTCGGCAGCCATTTCCTGTGTTGCCTTTTTTGCTTTCGCCTTGGTCTTTTTCCAGCTTTCGCCGCCAAGCTTGGACAGTGTCACCTTTTCGTCCGACTGTGCATAGGTGTATCGGCTGATAAGGTCAAGCTGTGTTACAGGCACAAACAGGCTGTCCTTGCCCTGAAAGTTTATTTTGAGATAGTCTTTTGTAACTCCCTGCATACTTACATTGTGTATGCCGTCATAGATGCCGATGCCGTAGTTCTGATGCACAACATAGTCACCTTTGGAGATTTCGTCAATGCTGCTGATTGCATCCTTGGCTTTCTGGCGTTTGTAATTCTGCTTTGCAACGTCAAGCTTGCGGCCTGTGATAAGACACAGTTTGTACTGCGGCAGGTCAAAGCCCTGCTGGGTATGGCCTGCGGCAACACCGATGGTGCCCTCGCTGAGATAAGCGTCCTTTTCCATATAAAAGCTGGAGTATCCAAAGCTTTCAAGGTCACGGGCAAGGCCCTGTGCCGATTTTTTTGTACCTGCAAGCACCACAATTTTGTAGCCCTGTTTTATCAGCTGTTCCACATCACCTGCCAGCACCTTGTATTCCCCTGCCCAGCTTGGCAGGTTGTGACAGGTAAAGTTGACCATATTGGACAGGGTGATGTCGCTTACCGAACGGACAAAATCTTCCGCTACAATGGTAGGCACTGTTTTTGATACATTAAGCAGCCAGCTGAAAGGTGCATAATAATCGGTCATATCCTTGCTGATAACACCGTCAGCCAGCAAAGTTTCCATATCCTGACCAAGATGCCACATTGTTTGGGCATAATTTTCCTTCGCGGCACTGTAGTCATCCACAAAGACAATCGGGTTGTCAAGATAATCAAACAACGTTGCTTTTTCGTCATAGCAAAGGGAAATATATTTATCCATCGCCTGAGGCATCATATCGTTTTTGAGGGTGATGACATCCTTTTCGCAGGCAGTATCAAACTGTGCAAGATTTTTGCCGTTCAGGTTTTTGCGGTGACCGCTGATTGCGCTGAGTGCCTGCTGCGGTGTTGTAAACAGCACTTCCTTTACAGGGGATATGTGTACTTTTTTTATCTGCTGTGTTCGGCGCTGGGTTTCCAGTTCAAAGGTGTTTATACGGTCAATTTCGTCTCCCCAGAACTCAATGCGCACAGGCAGCGG
>JAGBFE010000237.1 GCA_018109965.1 Oscillospiraceae bacterium
GTGAATGTATCATAGTAACACCTTTTTGTTTAAGGAATTTTATTGTTGTAAGGCACGGTGCAGCATCGCACCTGTAAAGTTTTAAAAACAGAAAAATTTTAACGGACGGGCATTGCCGCCCTATCTGTCATAACTTTATATGATTATCAGAAATCATATGCCGTTGCGTATCTGTCCGCCAAGGTTCTGCCCGAACAGTTTGGAACGGTAGGAATGACAGTGACAGATTGCCACCGCAAGTGCGTCAGCAGTATCATCGGGCTTTGGCACTTTATCCAGTTTAAGCATCAGACGGGTCATTTCCATAACCTGTTTTTTGACTGCCTTGCCATAGCCTGCCACCGACTGTTTTATCTGCAGAGGGGTGTATTCAAAAACGGGAATGTTGTTGTTTTTTGCACACAGCAGAATAACACCGCGGGCCATGGCAACCTGAATAACGGTTTTCTGGTTGGTGGTGAAAAACAGCTGTTCAATGGCAATTGCCTCGGGCTGTGCACGTTTTATCACAACATCAAGCTGGTCATAAACCTCTTTGAGTCGGTCTTCAAAAGGAGTATGTGCCTGTGTGGTTACCGCACCGAATTCCACAGGGTAAAATTTGTTGTTTACATATTCCACTGTCCCGTAGCCTACAATTGCATAGCCCGGGTCGATACCTAATACGCGCATACTTCCCCCATTTTGATAAATTTTAACATCTTATTTTATCATAAAATGCACGGGCTTTTCAATAACATCACACAAAAAATCCCAATTTCTTTATTATATTACACAAAAAGACAAAGTTATGTATCTTTTGCACAAATAAACCTGTCAAAAATCTACATTCCGCTCAATTTCATCTTGATAAACTGCAATAAATGTAGTATTATATAGGGTAGCAAATTTTTAATTATTTTATATTATTTTGTATTTTCCCAACTATCATTACGGAGGAACAAATGAGAGTAGAAAATTTAAGAAATATCGCAATTATCGCTCACGTTGACCACGGTAAAACAACTTTGGTTGACGGTATGCTCAAACAGAGCGGTACATTCAGAGAAAATCAGGTAGTAAACGAAAGAGTTATGGACTCCGGTGATATCGAAAGAGAAAGAGGTATCACAATCCTTGCAAAAAATGCTTCCTATACATACAACGGCGTTAAGGTAAACATTGTTGACACCCCTGGCCACGCTGACTTTGGCGGCGAAGTTGAACGTGTACTCAAAATGGTTGACGGTGTTCTTTTGCTGGTTGACGCAGCTGAAGGCCCAATGCCACAGACACGTTTTGTTCTGGAAAAAGCACTCAAACAGGACCTTTCCATCGTTATTGTTGTAAATAAAATCGACCGTCCTGACGCAAGAATCAAAGAAATTATTGACGAAATTCTTCTCCTGCTTATGGACCTTGGTGCAACAGACGAACAGCTTGACAGCCCAATGCTGTTCTGCTCCGGCCGTGAAGGCATTGCAAACTATTCTCCTGATGTTAAAGGCACAGACTTCAAACCTATCTTTGACACAGTACTTGAATATGTTAAAGCACCTGAAGTTGAACCGGAAGCACCATTCAGCATGCTTGTATCCAACATCGACTACAACAGCTTTGTGGGCAGAACTGCAGTTGGCAGAATTGAAAGCGGCAGCGTAAAGGTTGGCCAGGATGTTACAGTTTGTGACTGGCACGATGAAACGCTGAAAAAACGCGGCAGAATCACAGCCCTTTACACCTTTGAAGGCACAGGCAGACAGAGTGTTGAATCCGCATCTGCAGGTGACATTGTTATCGTTTCCGGCCTTGAAGATGTAACAATCGGCAACACAATCTGCGATTCAGGCAATGTTCAGCCACTTCCTTTCGTTGCAATTGATGAACCTACAGTTGAAATGACATTCGCTGTTAACGACTCACCGTTTGCAGGCAGAGAAGGCAAATTTGTAACAAGCCGTCAGATCCGTGAACGTCTGCAGAAAGAACTGCTCAAAGACGTTGCACTGAAAGTTGAAGACTCCACAAGCAGCGAAAGCTTTAAAGTTATGGGCCGTGGCGAAATGCACCTTTCCATCCTCATCGAAAATATGAGACGTGAAGGCTTTGAATTCCAGGTTTCACCACCAAGAGTTCTCCTTAAAGAAGAAGACGGTGTTGTGCTTGAACCATACGAACACGTTGTTATCGACGTGCCAACAGAATTCCAGGGTAGCGTTATCGAAAAACTTTCCAGCAGAAAAGCTGAACTTGTTCAGATGGCTCCACAGGGCGAAAGCAGAATGAGAGTTGAATTTAAAATTCCTTCCCGTGGTCTTTTCGGTTACAGAAGTGAATTTTTGACAGATACAAAGGGTGAAGGTATCCTCAACACAATCTTTGATGGTTACCACCCACACAAAGGCGAAGTGCCAACAAGAAACACAGGCTCCCTTGTTTCCTTTGAAACAGGCGAATCCATCACATACGGCCTTTACAACGCACAGGAACGCGGCCAGCTGTTTATCGGCGCAGGCGAACCTGTATACGCAGGTATGGTTGTTGGTGTAAGCCCTAAAAACGAAGACCTTGTTGTTAACGTATGTAAGAGAAAACAGCTTACAAACATGCGTGCATCAGGTTCCGACGATGCTTTGAGACTTGTTCCACACAAAAAGATGAGCCTTGAAGAATGTATCGAATTCCTTGCACAGGACGAACTTGTTGAAGTTACACCAAAATCTTTGAGAATCAGAAAAGCTATTCTTGACCACGCAGAACGCGCAAGAATTATCTCAAGAGCTAAAAAAGGTTAATACAGACAAAATCAAAAGCGACATCACTTGATGTCGCTTTTTGTTTTTATGTATCTTTTTTTACTTTTATTATGCAGAAAAGGTAGAAAATCATAACAGGACCATAAATATAATATGCAGGCAGGTATGCATGAAGCACAACAGTATCAGGTATCTGACTGTTAAGCCAAGGCAGATATTTAAAGTAATAATCCCATACACTCAATCCACCGTAAAATATTACCGTTAAAATTGCACCCCATATTTTCCCTTTGCACATAGTTATGCCTGCAAAAAGCATAACTGCAATATTCACAGCAATGGCTGTATAATTTGTAAAATACAATGTATCGCTTACTGTTGTAATGATCATTATAACAAAACAGATAATTGCAGGAAGGAAATACAATATACTATGCTTTTTCACTTTATTTTCCCCTTCTTTTCTTATA
>JAGBFE010000238.1 GCA_018109965.1 Oscillospiraceae bacterium
TAACGGCTCCCCTAACCAGTACGGATGTACTTACACTGCACTCAAAGAGGTAAGTGACAAGCTCAACAGTCACGGCATTGAAACGGAATTTGTATATCTCGGCACACAGGCTGTGCACGGCTGCATTGCCTGCGGCGGATGTTATCAGTCGGGCAGATGTGTGTTTGATGACAAAGTGAACGAAATATTGGAAAAAGCTGCGGAATATGACGGCATGGTTGTAGGCAGTCCTGTTTACTATTCAGGCCCAAACGGCACACTGTGTGCATTTCTTGACCGTCTGTTTTACTGTTCACGAGGCAGATTTGCAAACAAATTTGCTGCAGCGGTGGTGTCCTGCCGCCGCATGGGCAACACCTCCAGCCTTGACCGCCTCAACAAATATTTTCAGATTTCCAAAATGCATATTGTTTCTTCACAGTACTGGAACGGTGTCCACGGCAACACACCTGAGGAGGTAATGCAGGACAAAGAGGGGCTGCAGATTATGCGCACTCTGGGCGAAAATATGGCCTGGCTTATCAAAATTGCCGAGGCAGGCAAAAAAGCAGGTGTGCCGATGCCGCAGTACGAAAAAGGCGTGGGCACAAACTTTATCAGATAATGCAGCCTGCTGTGCAGCGGAAATATTGTTTTATCGGATAATATAATTTATTTTACGGGAGAGCATCACAGCTCTCCCACACTGTTGTAAAAACGTTTATAACGTATTTGGGTATCAAAAAGGAGAAAATTATGTCAAAATTCGGCAATGACTTATCGGAGGGCAATGTAACAAAACAGCTTATCAGCTTTTCCGTTCCGTTTCTTATCTCCAACCTTGTGCAGAGTCTGTACAGTGTTGCGGATATGCTTATTGTAGGTAACTTTTCGGGCACAGCGGCGGTTTCGGGTGTAAATATCGGCAGCCAGATAACCCATGTGCTCACAATGCTGGTGCTTGGTTTCTGCACAGGCGGTACAATTCTTGTTTCGCAGTATATGGGCGCACATGACGAAGAAGGGGTGAAAGAGACAATCTCCACCCTTATCACAGCACTGTTAATCGGTGGTGTGGCAATCACAGCAATAATGCTTGTGCTTATCGACCCGTCCCTCCGTTTGCTGGAAACCCCTGCAGAAAGCTACCGTGATGCAAGGGAATATCTTGTGGTTACGGTTGCAGGTATTCTGTTTATCTTTGCATACAATGCATTTTCTGCAATTATGCGCGGTATGGGTGACAGCAAAAGACCATTCTATTTTGTGCTTATCGCCTGTATTGTAAACATCGTGCTGGACCTTGTGCTTGTTGCAGGCTTTGGAATGGGTTCATTTGGTGCGGCAGTTGCAACAGTTGTTTCCCAGGCAGTAAGTGTAATACTTTGTATTATCTATCTGCGCATGCGCAACTTTGTGTTTGACTTTCATCCAAAAAGCTTTAAAATCAACAAAGCATATCTTGCAAAAATTCTCAGAATCGGTGCACCGTCTGCAATTCAAAGCGGTGTAACCAGCATTTCATTTATGTTCATCACCACACTTGTTAACCTCACAGGCGGTGTGAATGCTTCTGCGGCGGTTGGTATTGTAGGCAAATTCAACGGCTTTGCAATTATGCCTGCAAGTGCAATGAGTGCTTCTGTTTCCACAATGTGTGCACAGAACATCGGCGCAGACAAATGGGACCGCGCAATCAAAACCTGCAAGATCGGAACAGGCATTGCCTGGGTTATCGGTATCTGCATCTTTGCAGTTGCACAGCTGTTCCCGGCACAGATTCTGTCCCTGTTTGACCGCAACCCTGAAATGATTGCCTACGGTGTTGAATATATGCGCGCCTTTGCATTTGACTACATCCTTGTTCCGTTTGTGTTCTGTGTTACAAGTCTGTTTACAGGTGCAGGTCACACAAGCTTTGCTATGTTCTCCAATATGGCAAGTGCACTGCTGCTGCGCATCCCTGCGGCATACATTTTCTCCACAGTATTCGGCCTTGGTTTGTTCGGCATCGGCCTTGGTGCACCTGTGGCATCTGCAGGCAGTATCGTGTTCATCCTCTGCTTCCTTGCAAGCGGCAGATGGAGAGTAAACAAGGTTATAAAAAGATAGTTTCAAGGCATTTCTTTTGCAGGCAAAATTATATTGCAGCATAGGTAAAGATTTTGCACTGTTTGTATAACAACTGAAAAACAAAAACGGTATCTGAGTTTTCAGATACCGTTTGTTTTTTATGAAATTATATACAATCATAATCTGTCAAAACAGATTTAAAAATTATTCCCACAGTTTTTCTGGATATGTGCCATCTGCGTGCATTGCTTCCATTGCCTGCTGTACCATTGGTTTGTCTTCCTTGTAGGTTACACCATACCATTTGTCGCTGCTTGTAAGCACCTTGACAGTTGCCTTGTTGCTTTCAATAAGGCGTGTTACAACCGTCGGCAGATAGTATTCGCATTTTTCAGGGTTGGTTTCAAGGCCTGCAGTGAGAAAATCAGGGAATCCTGCCCAGGCTTCGCTTACAAAGTCAGGGGTAAAGCCCCACATATTCATAGAAACAGGTGTGCAGCCGCAAAGTGATACTGTTCTGTCTTCCATAATGCTTTCGGCATCTTCGCCTGCACGCACAATTTTTGTGTGTTCAGTTACCTTTGCAAGATAACCGTTGTCATCAGTTTCGCATACCCCGCGGGAAACATGGCCGTTTTCGGTCAGTGTGTTTGCAAGCTTGTAGGCAACCATACAGAAAGGGTATGGGTTTGCAGGGTGTTCTTCGCAAAGGTAATCATAAATTACCTTGAAAGCATCTCTGCCATAAAAGTCGTCAGCATTGATTGCAACGAAAGGTGAGTCAATCAGCTCTCTTGCTGCAAGCACAGCGTGTGCAGTGCCCCAAGGCTTTTTGCGGTTTTCAGGCACAGTGAAGCCTTCCGGCAGGTCATTGATGTCCTGATAAGCATATTTGACATTGATAAATTTGCTCACGCGGTCGCCCACTGATTCTTTAAAGTCTTTTTCAATTTCCTTTTTGATGATAAAA
>JAGBFE010000027.1 GCA_018109965.1 Oscillospiraceae bacterium
ACAGCTTTGTATGCACTTGTTTTGCTTGCCGCCATTGAAACTTCGTTGAGACGGATATCTTTGGAAACATCTGTGCCGTTGAGCAGAATTCTCTGTTCGCCGTCGATGTATTTGAGTTCAATATTGATATTGCCCAGAACTGCGCCTACTGCAGCTTCATCGTTGATGTCAACGTTGTTCTGCAGGCAGTACAAGCCAACTGTGCGGTACATTGCACCTGTGTCAACATAGACAAAACCAAGTTCTGCGCTGAGTCTTTTTGCGATTGTACTTTTGCCTGCCCCTGATGGGCCATCCAGTGCTATACGATAGTTCATAATTTTTCCACCTTTGTATATAAATTTGTGTAAATCAGTTTTATTGTAAAATTTTTACTGCTTTATCATCAATATGCAGCTGATACATTTTCGGCTTTACTGCCGCTGTTACAGCTCGTTGATTGCCTGTGCCGCTGCATATGCAGTGCTGAACGCAATCTGCAGGTTGTAACCGCCTGTATAGGCATCAACATCGATGACCTCACCGATAAAGTAAAGATTTTCGCACAGCTTTGACTGCATTGTTTTCGGGTTGAGTTCCTTAACGGAAACGCCGCCCGATGTGATAACGGCAATGTCCAGCTTGTATTTGGAGTTGAGAGGGATTTCAAAATTTTTCATAACCTCAACCAGTTTCAGACGCTCCTGGCGGGTAATCTGGTTTACAGGTTTTTCCACATCAATGCCCCACACTTTGAGCATAACGGGAATCATTGATTTCGGCAGCAGCCATTCAAGGCAGTTTGCCGCTTTTTTGGTATGCAGCTTTTCAAAGTCATCGCAGATGCGTTTGTACAGCACCTCGTTCGGGAGGGCCGGCTTCATATCTATAACCGCTTTGTACTGCTGGATATCCTTGTCCTTTATATGACAGGATGCACTCAGCACCAGCGGACCCGAGATGCCAAAATGGGTAAACAGCATTTCGCCCTGTTCGCTGAACACCTTTTTGTTTTTGTGTACAAGGGTGAGATTTACATTTTTAAGGCTAAGGCCCATCATCTCTTTGCACATGCTGCCATTTTCCACAAGAGGAACAAGGCTTGCAGTAGGTGTGACAACAGTGTGTCCCGCCTGCCGTGCAAATTTGTAGCCGTCACCGGTTGAGCCTGTCTGTTTGTAGCTCATACCGCCCGTTGCCACAATCACCTTGTCAGCAAACAGCTGTTTGCCGCTTTTGAGCACAACACCCTTTGCAGCACCGTCCTCCACAATCAGCCTGTCCACATCATCGTAAACAAAGCGGACATCTTTGCAGTGTTTTTCCAAAGCCTTTTTGATGTCCTGTGCCTTGTCGCTGACAGGGAAAACGCGTCTGCCACGCTCGGTTTTAAGTTTTACACCCCTGCTTTCAAAAAACTCCATAACCTTGTGTGGCGGATACTGATATATGGAAGAAAACATAAATTTTGGGTTGGTGCGGATGTTTTTGAGTATAGTCTCCTCATCGCAGTCGTTTGTGACATTGCATCTGCCCTTGCCTGTTATAAGCAGTTTTTTGCCGCACATATCGGAATGTTCAATTATTGTAACCTTGTGTGCATCGGTTAAAAAACCGCCGCAGAAAAGCCCTGACGCGCCGCCGCCAATGATGATAACTTCCATTTTTACCTCTTTGCAAAGTTTGTGTTTCAACTGTAAATATGCATTTAAAAACATATTTTCCTTAATACAATATTGTACCACTATCAGTCAAAAACTGCAACTTTTATTGACCGCAGCTTCCAGTGGCAAAGTGTTTGTTTTTATTGCAGAGCAGCTGATGTTTATGATAAAATAATATTTTAGTGAGATAAAACCAAATTTCCTTAAAAGAGAGGTAACCTATGCTCCATGTACAGAACGTAAGCCACGGCTTTGGCGAAAGACAGATACTTGATAACGCCACCTTCCGTATGAAGAAAGGCGAACATATCGGCCTTGTAGGCGCCAACGGCGAGGGCAAAACCACATTTTTGAATATAATCACAGGCAAGGAACCTTGTGACGAAGGCACAATCACCTGGGCAAAACGAGCCACTGTGGGTTATCTTGACCAGCACTCTGTACTGGAAAAGGGCCAGACTATCCGCGATGTGCTGCGCAAGGCTTTTGATGATATGTATCAGATGGAAAGCGATATGCTGGAAATGTACAACAAAATGGCCGACTGCACCGATGAGGAAATGACACAGCTGATGGAGGATGTGGGCGATATTCAGGACATTCTTGACCACAGCGGTTTTTATACCATAGACAGCCGCATTGAAGAATACGCCAACGGCCTTGGTCTTGGCGAAATCGGCCTTGACAGGGATGTAAGCGAGCTGAGCGGCGGTCAGCGCACAAAGGTGTTGCTGACAAAACTGCTGCTGCAGAACCCTACAATCCTTATTCTTGACGAACCTACCAACCACCTTGATGAAAACCACATCCGCTGGCTGACCACATTTTTGCAGAACTACGAAAATGCATTTTTGCTTGTAAGCCACGATGTGCCGTTTTTGAATGATGTGACAAACGTAATTTATCACGTTGAAAACGCGGTGCTGACAAGATACAAAGGCAACTATGATGACTTTGTGGCAATGTATGAGCTCAAAAAGCGTCAGCTTGAGCAGGCATATGAAAAACAACAGAAGGAAATTGCACATCTGGAAGATTTCATCGCACGCAACAAAGCCCGTGTTGCCACCACAAATATGGCAAAAAGCCGTCAGAAAAAGCTGGACAAAATGGAAATCATTGAACTGGCAAAGGAAAAACCAAAGCCTATTTTTGCTTTTGAATATTCCCGTGCACCCGGCAGAGTGGTGGTGGAAGCAAAAGACCTTGTACTTGGTTATGACGAAGCTTTGACAAGGCCTGTAAACTTTGTTATCGAGCGCGGACAGAAAATAGCAATCAAGGGTGTAAACGGCCTTGGCAAATCCACACTGCTGAAAACAATGCTGGGTATTATTCCTGCATTCAGCGGCGAAGTTAACCTCGATTTTTACGCCGA
>JAGBFE010000239.1 GCA_018109965.1 Oscillospiraceae bacterium
TGATTTCCACAAAAACATCATCAACGGCACACTGCCGCTCACAATCGGCGGCGGTATCGGTCAGAGCCGTCTGTGTATGTTCCTGCTTCAGAAGGCACATATCGGCGAAGTGCAGTCATCTGTTTGGCCACAGAGCGAAATCGACTACTGCAAGGCACACGGCATCAACCTGCTGTAAACTTATAAAAATATATCCCAACAGACATTATTGTCCGTTGGGATTTTTGTTTTTTATAATTGTTTTTAATGAGTGAAAATTACGAAAAACAGAACTGATACAGCATAAAATACATCAGAAAACTGTTTAAACGGCAGATAACTATTCCTTTACAGGCACCGCTATCTGCGTGATGTAATCGCCGCTGTTTTCTCCGCGGTTGGGCGGTCCTTCCAGATAAACGGAACGGAACGGTCCGGTGGTTTCGATGTTGTTTTCCCTAATATATTTCATCAAAGCTTCAATAGCTGTTGATGTGCCTTCATACGGCCCGCGGTAATATATGCAAAGTGCAGGTGTGTGGCCAAATTCCACGCGTTCAGGCCCTTCAAAGCTGTCATCAACGGGAATGCAGCACATAAGGTCAAGAGCATCGGATTTTTGGGACATACGCATAGTAAACATACGCAAAACGCCGGACATTTTTCCTGTGCGGGCTGCAGCAATAAAGGTATCACGCAGTTTGTTTGCTGCATCGGCAACATCATTGCACTGATAGCGGCGGCAAAAACAAATCTGATGGGGCAAAGCGGTTTTGTGTACCGTATAGTCGCCCTGTTTGGCTGAACGCACCTGCAGCATCTGGATGTTTCTGTCCAAAGTTGTTCTCAACTCCATAAGCCGCTGCAGATAGGCATCGATATTTTCGGTATCGTAATAATATTCTGCAACCTCTTTCAGTGTAAGCCCAAGCTTTTGCAGCGAACGGATTGCCCGTATCTGCGTCATATTGTCCGCTGTGTAATAACGGTATCCGCTGTTTTCATCCTTAACAGCAGGCACCAGCAGCCCTATTTCTTCATAAACAAGAAGTGTTTTGCGGGTTATACCCATTATTTTGGTTACTTCACCAATCTGAAACAGTCCTTCGCCGCGTTTTTTCATTTCTGCTCACCTGACAACAAAAAAGATATTGACTTGTACCCAAAGGTACGACTTATAATTATATTGTAATAGAATAAGTGTTGATTTGCAAGCAGATATATCAGATTAACAATAGTCTGTATGCCTGCAGTGCTGTTTGCGTCTGGAATTCGACATTTTTTGACAAAGCATCACATATTTCGGGCAGGCGGCAAAAATAAAGGGAGAAATATCTTGGCGGCGATAACAGAAGAATTATCAAAGCTTAATCTTTATAACAGATTGAGTACATACAAAAAAAGATGGAACAGTTATTTTGGCAGCGTGCGGTTTTTCAAGCACCTTATTCTCACCGTGCTGCTTATCCTTCTGACTGTCCCCTGGGTTTTTGTTGCTTTTCTTGCGGTAAAAAACAGCGAGGCCGAAAAAACAATTGCATACACCGAGCAGATGCTGGAAGCCAAGCTGATGACGGTATCCAATGAGGACCTCGCCCAAAAGGTGTCCTTTATACAGGATGATATACAGGCCGAGGTGCCATATTATCAGGAGCTTTATCCCGATTTTTACGCTCCGCAGGTGCTGGATTTGTCCGACTACAGCGAAAAAACAATCTATCTCACCTTTGACGACGGCCCGTCACCAAGAACACCTGAGGTTCTGGCAGTTCTTGCCGAAAAGGATGTCAAGGCAACCTTTTTTGTGGTGGGTCAAAACGACGAGCAGAGCTATCAGTGGATGAGGGACATTGTTGCACAGGGCCACACCCTTGGTATGCACACCTATACACATCAGTACAATGTTATATATGATTCTGTGGAAAGCTATCTTGATGATATGTACAGGATATTTGCACAGATAAGGGAAGTTACAGGCACTACTCCTACAGCGTTCCGCCTTCCTGGCGGCAGTATAAACGCATATAATACGGGTATTAATCAGGAGATAATTGCCGAAATGATGCGCCGTGGGTTTGTGCCGTATGACTGGAACATTTCCAGCGAAGATGCGGCAACCAACCCGCCGGCGGCAAATGTGATTGTGGAAAACGTGATTTCACAGTCCAAAAGGGTAAAACGCGGTGTTGTGCTTATGCACGATTCGTACTACAAATATACCACCGTTGCGGCATTGCCCGAGATGATTGACCGCCTGCGTGAGGAAGGTTTTGAATTTGCCAATATATCTCCGCAGACACAGCCTGTGCTGTTCAGCTACCGCAACTGACATATTAAAAACAGATTGTCATCCTTCTTTATAAACTTGTTCATATAATAGAAAAACAGAGACTTTTGGCAAGTCTCTGTTTTTCTTTGTGTATATTATGGCAACAATAAATAAAAATCACTGCAGCAGCTTAAAGCTGTTTTTGTTAAACTCCAGCATACCCTCATCCCTCAGCTTGCACAGCTCATTGGACATTGCACTGCGGTCAACCGACAAAAAATCTGCCAGCTGCTGACGGTTGAACGGTATGGTAAAACTGCTGCTGTTATGCAGCTTTGACTGCTCGGAAAGGTAGGACAGCAGTTTTTCCCGTGTGGAACGTTTGGAAATATGCTCCAGCTTTTGCACAAGGCTGCGGTTTTTTGCCGATATGGCAAGAAACAGATTGTGTATCAGCATATGATGAAAGCTGCAGGCGGTACTGCAGGCAGAGGTCATTTTTCTCAAATCAAAAAAAGCTACAGTACAGCTTTCCATTGCCACAGCATCATTTAAAAACATTGTGTCGGACTGCATCACATACGCTTCACCAAACATCTCGCCGGGATGTATCACATTCAGTATGGTGCGGTTGCCCCAGTAATCATCGCTTTGCACATGCAGGCGGCCTTCAAGCAAAATGGTCAGCTGCTCCATTTTGTCGCCCTGGCGGAACACATATTCTCCTTTTGAATAGCGTTTTATCACTGCCTGCATACAGCCCAGCAAAGCTTCGATTTCTGTTGGTGATATGCCGCGGAACAAAGGATTGTTTTTTAAAACCGAAATATAATTTTTCATAAAAACCTCAGGTTTTCGTTGTAAAAACAACGGACTTTGTGGTACAATTATATTATAATATAACCATAAAATCAATAACATACATTCAGCTGCCCAAAGGGCATTTATATAAGGAGAACAAATTATGTTTATTACAGAAGATATAAAATACGCAGGTGTTAACGACCATGACATTGACCTTTTTGAAGGTCAGTATGTGGTGCCAAACGGAATGGCATACAACTCCTACGTTATCACAGATGAAAAAACAGCGGTTATGGACTCTGTTGAAATAGGCTTTGCCGATGAATGGATAGGAAAGGTAAAAGCTGCAGTTGGCGAAAAGGGTGTTGACTATCTTGTTGTTCAGCATATGGAACCTGACCATTCCTCCAGCATTATGGAGTTTGCAAAAGCATTTCCAGACGTTACAATCGTTTCCTCTGCAAAAGCATTTGCAATGATGAAAAACTTTTTCGGCACAGATTTTGAAGGCCGCAAAATTGTGGTTGGCGAAGGCGACACACTGTCTCTCGGCAAACACACACTCAGCTTTATCACAGCACCAATGGTGCACTGGCCTGAGGTTATTATGACTTACGACAGCACCGACAAGGTTTTGTTCTCTGCTGATGCCTTCGGCAAATTCGGTGCACTTGATGTGGAAGAAGACTGGGTGGAGGAAGCACGCAGATATGACATCGGTATTGTGGGCAAATACGGTGTTCAGGTGCAGAATGTGCTCAAAAAAGCTGCATCACTGGATATTGAAAAAATCTGTGCACTTCACGGTCCTGTCCTCAGCGAAAACCTCGGTTACTACCTTGACCTTTACAACATCTGGTCAGGCTACAAACCTGAAACAAAGGGTGTGATGATTGCCTATACATCAATTTACGGCAACACAAAAAAAGCGGCACAGCTGCTTGCAGAAAAACTTGTCGCAAAAGGTGAAACAGTGCAGCTGACTGACCTTGCACGCAGTGATGTTTACAAAGCAGTTTCCGACGCATTCCGCTATGACCGCCTTGTGCTTGCAAGCACAACCTACAATATGGATGTTTTCCCTGCAATGAGAGAATATATCGAACATCTCACAGCACGCAATTTTGGCGGCAGAACAGTTGCATTTATCGAAAACGGCAGCTGGGCACCTGTTGCGGCAAAGGTTATGAAAGGTATGTTTGAAAAATCCAAGGATATCACATATGCCGAAACTGCGGTAAAAATTCTTTCCGCTGTGGATGATGAAAACCTTGCACAGCTGGATGCTCTTGCGGACGAACTGGCTGGCGGCAAAGCCGAAAGCGAAGAAAAAGCAGCGGCAAAACGCTTTGTATGTGATGTTTGCGGCTATGTGTATGAAGGCGATGAAATCCCTGACGATTACGAATGTCCGCTTTGTGGCGTAGGCAAGGATATGTTCAGCGAAATGTAATATACAAGCAAAACCAAAATGCTCTGTCATATATTACAAAATATATGACAGAGTATTTGTGTTTTATACAGATGTCTGTGCAGTTATCGGTCAATCCGGTAAAATAAATTGAAATTTTGCAGAAAAACAGCAGAAAAAAGCAAAAAACTTTCAAAAAAAGGTTGCATTTTGCAAAAAGATGTGGTAATATAATTAGGCGCTCAAATGAGAGCACAGTTTGCGGATGTGGTGGAATCGGCAGACACGCTAGCTTGAGGGGCTAGTGGTAGCAATATCGTGCAAGTTCAAGTCTTGTCATCCGCACCAAAAGGTCTCGACCAATCGGTCGGGACTTTTTTATTTTCTGCGAGACCTTTTTTCATAGGGGAGTTACTCCCCTCCATGACGGATTTTTCCACAGACAAGGCTGTGAAAAAATCTCTGTCACCCCTCTAGATGATGGCACGCGATGCCATCCGGCCGCGTTGCCACAAAAAGCAGCGTGACGGGCATAGAATATGGTAAAAATTTAACTGTCACCCCCTTAGATGAAAGCGGCACACGGCATACGCCTTGCCTGCTATAATTTTAAGGGTTTGGTTTATTACTATCCGCACCAAAAGGTCTCGACCAATCGGTCGGGACTTTTTTATTTTCTGCGAGACATATTTGCGGGGACAGCCACTTAAACGGATGCAATCCGCTCTGTATTGTCTGACATCTGCGAAAATGACAGTTGTGTGAAATATATATAATTGAATTGACAAAAATCTCCTACAAATGTAGTATATACTTAAAGATGCTACAAATGTAGGAGATTTGCTTTATGACAAAGATAAAAAGATTACCCGAAGCGGAACTTGAAATAATGCTTTTGCTGTGGCAGGCGCAAAATGCTGTGCCCCGCAACTATTTTGACAAAGCGCTTAAACAGGACAAAAACTGGGCTGACAGCACAATCCTCAGCCTTTTGTCCCGACTTATGGAAAAAGGCTTTATCCGCTGTGAAAAACAGGGCAACAAAAACTACTACACACCTCTTGTAAAAAAAGAGGACTATTATGCTGTGGAAAACAAAAGCTTTATGCAAAAGTTTTATCACAATTCCTTAAATCAGTTTCTTGTGTCTTTTTCACAGTCAAATCCTTTGTCCGATGATGATATTGCCCAGTTGCACAATCTGCTGGACAGCCTTAAAAAAGGAGAATAACAATGGCAGATATCCTTATAAATATGTTTGAAAACAGCATTGCAGTGTCGGTGATAATACTGATATTGTTTTTGCTGCGCCCTTTTTTGAGCAAAAGATATACAGCAAAATGGCAGTACGGTGTATGGCTTGTGCTCACTGTCCGTCTGCTTGTGCCTTTTGATATTGAAATACCAAATTTCACCGCCCCTTTGAATATCCCTGTGGAAAACAAGGTGGTTTATCAGGCGGATGTGGCGGGCGAAACCGCCGATGATATAATCACAACTCCGTCAGCAGGTGAACAATCGGACAATATGCCCGAAAACACAGTGACCGATAATAGCTTAAAGGAAAAAGTTTTTGACAGTGCGGCATCAGCTATGGGCAAAAACAGCCTTGCAGTGGCAGACATACTTGCTGTTTTGTGGGTGTGCGGCGCACTGCTTATTATATCAGTCAGGGCAGGCAGCTATATAATTGCAAGATATACCCTCAATGAATCTCTTATACCATTTGACATTGATATTTCCGAAAGCAAGAGAAAACTTGGGCTGGAGGATGAAATCCCTGTTTATTATTCCGATATGGTTTCCACCCCTGTACTTTCGGGGGTTATCAGACCGATAGTTGTTGTGCCGGACAATGCTGAAAATGATATGCACCTGCAGGTTGCAATATACCA
>JAGBFE010000240.1 GCA_018109965.1 Oscillospiraceae bacterium
ATAAAATACAGTGATGAGTATTACGACATCAAAGGCATAGAAAAACCATAAAACAAAAAGGCTCTGAAATCATAGCATTTCAGAGCCTTTTATATATGTATTCATTTATTTACCAAAATTGCTGCAATAATCACAGACGATTTTTTCCATATCATTCATTTTTGTAAGCATATCCTTTGCAAGGACAACCTGACATTTTGTGCGGTCAAGGTTGTGCTCAGGATATCTGATATTGAAATACAAATCTCCGTTAAGATAGTCTGTCAAAAAGCGTGTTGCCAGTTCAACAGCCAGAACAAAGCAGCTGAGCGGCAGGGTTTCGATTTCTTCTTTTGTCATAAACTCTAAAGTTTCAGACAAAAAGCCTTCTGTAAATGCACGGAATACTTCCAGATTCAAACCGACATTTTCAAGATTTTTGCTGTCTTCTTCCTCAAAGTTGGCAGCAAATCTGATTGCATCGCCAAAATCGTGCCCCAAAAGCCCAGGCATAACAGTGTCAAGGTCAACAATAACTATCGGTTCATTTGTCTGTGGGTTAAACAGAACATTGTTTATTTTTGTGTCATTGTGTGTTACACGCAACGGCAGGTCTCCTGCAAGATACATATCGGTCATTTTGCAGGCCTGTTCTTTTACAGACAGGAGAAAATCAATTTCTTCCTGTACTTCTGCCACACGGCTGGCCTTATCTTCCGCAATTGCGGCACAAAACTGTTCGTATCTCTGGCGTGTCTGATGAAAGTCCGGGATGGTTTCAATCAGGTCGTTGCTGTCAAAATCTGAAAGACTGCGCTGAAAATCGCCAAAAGCAACACCTGCATTGCGTACGATATCAAGATTGTTCACCACATTGTATGTGACAGATGGAACATAGTTTGTAAGTCTCCAGAAATTTTCACCATCCGGAACATAAGTTGCTCTTTCAGCAGTATGATGAAAATGCAAGGCAGTCTGACCTGGCTTTTTTTTGCGGATATGTTCAGTAACCTTGTCGATATTATCCATCAGTCCTTCCGGATTTCGGAATGCATATGTGTTCACATTCTGTATCAGATATGATTTTGGACTGCCGTCAGCTTTTATGAAATTTACTTTATATGTCTGGTTTACGTTGCCTACCTGAATGGTTTCGTAACCAATATATTCATGTTCTATTCGGAAAAGTCTGCTTACTTCCAGCAGTTTGTTGTTTAAATCCATCTGTTTCTCTCTTTTCTTTATATTGATGCCGATAATTGCATATTTACACATACTATATTTTATACAAAAAACAGTATATAGTCAATATCGGATTATTATACCTTTGCTGCAGGTAAACGCAAAAACAAAATAGTCATTCTGAACGGGCACAGGGGATTTCTCGCTTTTCCTGCAGGAATAATCGGTAATCAGATTTATTCCCGGGAAACTCTGTTGTGTTCAGAATGACTTGTTTTTTGTTAAATAATGATTATTTGATAAGTGACTTGCCTGTCATTTCCTTTGGCTGTTCCAGACCGAGAATCTGCAGCATTGTCGGTGCAATATCAGCAAGAACACCGTCTGTGTGCAGTTCGCAATCGTAGCCGCAAACTGTGAATGGTACAGGGTTTGTTGTATGTGCTGTAAACACGCTGCCGTCATCATCAAGCAGTTTGTCTGCGTTGCCGTGGTCAGCTGTCAAAAGTAAGATACCGCCCATTTCCAGTGTTTTGTCCAGCACCTTGCCAACACATTCATCAACTGTCTGCACAGCGGTTACCGCAGCTTCAAAAACACCTGTGTGGCCAACCATATCGCAGTTCGCAAAGTTAAGGATAACCACATCATATTTGCCGCTGTCAAGGCGGGTCAGCATTTCATCAGTTACTTCATATGCGCTCATTTCAGGTTTAAGGTCATATGTGGCAACTTTTGGAGAGTTGATAAGTGCTCTGTCTTCACCTTCGCTTACTGCTTCAACACCGCCGTTAAAGAAGAATGTAACATGTGCATATTTTTCAGTTTCGGCAATTCTCAGCTGAGTTTTGCCCATTTTTGCAAGATATTCACCCAAAGTGTTGTCTAAACTCTGTGGTTTGAATGCCACATCAACATTTGGCATTGTAGCATCATACTGTGTAAAGCATACGTAGTTCAGCAGCATATTGTTTTCTTTTCGGCTGAATCCGTTAAAGTCTGTATCCACAAGACTGCGGGTGATTTCTCTTGCACGGTCAGGTCGGAAATTGAAGAAAATCACGCTGTCACCCTGTTTGATATTGCTGTCAAGGGTAACAACAAAAGGTACTGTAAATTCGTCAGTAACTTCGTTTTTATAGTTTTCTTTCAGCTTTGCAGCAGCATCAGGGCAAACTTCACCTTCGCCGTAAACAAGTGTTCTGTAAGCTGTTTCAACACGGTCCCAGCGTTTGTCACGGTCCATAATATAAAATCTGCCGTGTACTGTGCCGATTTTGCCAACACCGATTTTTTCCATTTCAGCAGCAAGGCTGCGCAAAAAGTCTGCACCGCTTGTAGGACTTACGTCACGGCCGTCCATAAAGGGATGAACAAACACTTTGTCTGCACCCATTTTTTTGCACAGTTCAACTATTGCATAGCAGTGTTCAATGTGGCTGTGAACACCGCCATCGCTCATAAGGCCCATAATGTGAACAGCTTTGTCATTTTCTTTTGCTTTGGAAATTGCTTTTACCAATGCTTCGTTGGCAAAAAAGTCGCCGTCACTGATGGATTTTGTAATTCTTGTAAGCTCCTGATAAACAATTCTGCCTGCACCAATATTTGTGTGGCCAACTTCGCTGTTGCCCATCTGTCCGTCGGGCAGACCAACACTCAGACCGCTTGCACCAAGTGTAACTGTAGGGTATTTTGCAAAAATATCATCAAGTCTTGGAGTCTTTGCCGCAAAGATTGCGTTGCCTTCGGTTTTGTCGGTGAAGGCATAACCGTCCATAATACAAAGTACCAATGGTTTTTTCATTTATATTACCTCTTATTTTGCACTTTCAACAATTGTTGCAAAGTCAGCAGATTTAAGGGAAGCACCGCCGATAAGACCGCCGTCAATGTTTGGCATGCTCAGCAGTTCCTTTGCGTTGCCTGCGTTCATGCTGCCGCCGTACTGGATAGTAACTTTCTGTGCACACACAGGGCAGAAAAGCTCACCCAAAAGTTCTCTGATATATGCACAAACTTCTTCAGCCTGCTGTGCAGTTGCTGTTTTTCCTGTGCCGATTGCCCATACAGGTTCGTATGCGATGACTGTGTTGTGGAGCTGTTCTTTTGTAAAGTTTGCAAGACCTTCGGTAATCTGGGTTTTGATAACATCTTTAGTGATGTCTTTTTCGCGTTCTTCAAGGTTTTCGCCAACACAGATAATTGGTGTGATGCCGTTTTCGTGGCAGGCGAGAGCACGCATGTTTACAGTTTTGTCTGTTTCGCCAAAATACTGTCTTCTTTCGCTGTGACCGATGATTGCATATTTGATGCCAAAGCTTTTCAGCATATCGGCACTGATTTCACCTGTAAAAGCACCGTTTGCAGCCCAGTGGCAGTTCTGTGCACCGATTTCGATAATGCTGCCTGCAGCTGCTTCTACAGCTGCACCGATATTGATTGCAGGCACGCAAAGCAAAACTTTGCAGTCTGCATCTTTGATAACTTCTTTCATTTCGCCGATAAGTGCTTTTGTTTCAGCGGCGTTTTTGTTCATTTTCCAGTTGCCTGCAATAACAACCTGTCTTTTGGATTTATCCATAATATTCTCCTTGATTGCGGCAAAGCCGCAAATGTATTTTAATCAATAATAGCGGCAGTATAGGGTCTGCCGCTATCAGTGTTTTTATTGTAATGTATTATGTTACATTATTCCTTGTCGTTGAGTGCTGCGATACCTGGAAGTTCAAGACCTTCAAGGAATTCAAGGGAAGCACCGCCGCCAGTGGAAATATGTGTCATTTTGTCTGCATAGCCAAGCTGTTCAACTGCAGCTGCACTGTCACCGCCGCCGATAATGCTGATTGCGCCGCTTTCTGCAACTGCTTTTGCAACTGCTTTTGTGCCAACTGCAAATGCTTCAAACTCAAACACACCCATTGGGCCGTTCCAAACAACTGTTTGTGCATTTTTGATTGCATCACTGAAAAGTTCAACAGATTTTGGACCGATGTCAAGGCCCTGCCAGCTGTCAGGAATTTCGCAGGAAGGAACTGTCATATGTTCAGTATCTTCTTTAAATTCCTTGCCTACAACAGTGTCAACAGGCAACAGCATTTTTACGCCTTTTGCTTCTGCTTTTGCCATAAGTTCTTTTGCGAGTTCAACTTTGTCATCTTCGCAGATAGAATTGCCAACTGACCAGCCTTTTGCTTTAAAGAATGTATAAGCCATACCGCCGCCGATAACAAGGCTGTCAACTTTATCGATAAGATTTTCGATAACACCGATTTTGTCGCTTACTTTAGCACCGCCGAGGATTGCAACAAATGGTCTTGCAGGGTCGTTGAGAGCTTTGCCCATAACGTCGATTTCTTTCTGGATAAGGTAACCGCAAACTGCAGGCAGATAGTCAGCAATACCTGCTGTGGAAGCGTGTGCACGGTGTGCTGTGCCGAATGCGTCATTTACATAGATTTCTGCAAAATCAGCAAGAGCTTTTGCAAATTCAGGTGCATTTTTTTCTTCTTCTTTGTGGAAACGGAGGTTTTCCAGCAGCATGATGTCGCCGTCCTTGAGTGCAGCAGCTTTTGCTTTTGCATCTTCGCCGATAACATCTGTTGCCATTGCAACAGGACAACCCATAAGTTCGCTGATTCTTTCAGCAACAGGAGCGAGAGAATATTTCATATTGAATTCGCCCTTTGGTCTGCCCATGTGGCTGCAAAGGATAATCTTTGCGCCGTTTTCTTTAAGATATTTAACTGTTTTG
>JAGBFE010000241.1 GCA_018109965.1 Oscillospiraceae bacterium
AATATAATCATAGCATATTTCAAAATCCTTTAAAAATGCATCAATACTGCTGTATATTTCTTTATACGAGTGACTGGCACTGTGCACACCAATAGTATGTCCCTCGTCATATATACGCTTTATTATGTCACGGTCTGCAGTGCTGTTTCCGCTTACTATAAAAAATGTGGCTTTTATGTTGTGTTCCTGCAGTAAATCAAGGATTTCCACCGTGCGCTGACTGGGTCCGTCGTCGAAGGTGAGATATACAGTGTGTATATCTCCGTCATTATTGACGGCAGACATTTCTTTTAGATTATCGGCACTGCGGCTGTGATACAAACCTGTATATCCTATCTGATACTGCAGCTGTGCAATTGCTTTTTCGTATTCATTGGGGCAGTCTTCCAATGTATAAAAACCTGTGCAGCTATGTATACAAAACAATGCCAGACCAAAATAAAACAACAGGGTATATAATTTTTTGCTCATACAAATCACTCCTCAAAAAATAGATATTCATCCGGATTTGCAAAAATGATACTGTAATAATTTGGCAGGCGGTATTTTACAGAAAAAAGTCTGTTATAAAGGTATTTCATAATACACTCTACAACAGACTTTACATATGTTAAAAAACAGGTTTGTGTTTTCTTGTCGGGAGGTTGCTTTAGTCAGTAATTTCCTTTATAATGCTTTCTCCGGCTTTTGTGATTATTCTTTTGCTTTCTTTTGCCTTGTGCATTGCTTTTTGTGCGGTGGCGTTTTCCTTCATATACATTGCACCTGCAGCAGTAATTGCTGTGCCCACAGCCATACCAATCATTGCGGAACGTATCATGCCCATACCGTTGTTTTTCATAATCTGTACTCCTTAAAATAACATTGTGTGATTTGATTGATAGTCTGTTCAAAATGTGGTAAAATATACTTATTGATAAAATAAACCTGCAAATAAAATAATTTTCACATTTTTATAATTTTAACATATTTTAATGATAAAATATATTTTTAGGAAATATATACTATGAAGAGCAAAAAAGTATTGTGTATACAGGATATGTCAGGAATGGGCAGATGCAGTCTTACCGTGATTTCTCCTGTACTCAGTGTAAAAGGCATACAGTGTGTACCTTTGCCAACAGCGGTTCTCTCAACACATTACGGTGGTTTTGGTTCTGTTGCACAGCAGGACCTTACTCAGTTCTGTATTGATACTTTAAAGGAATATCAACGCATTGGTGTGAAATTTGACTGTGTACTGAGCGGTTTTATTGCAAACAAGGCTCAGGCAAAGCTGATAAAAGATGCTTTTGATTATTCCGCAGATGCCATAAAAATCTGCGACCCTGTTATGGCGGATAACGGAAAACTGTATTCCTCCATAGACAGTGATATTATCGGCGGAATAACACAGCTTTGTTATAAAAGTGATATTATTGTTCCAAATACTACCGAGGCCAATATTCTGCTGAACAATGATTGCTCGCAGACGGTATTTACAGCAGAACAGGTTGCAGATATGGCTTTGCAGCTTAAAGATAAATATGATTGCTCTGTGGTTATAACAGGAGCAAAGCTGGAAGACGGCACAGTAAAATGCTGTGTAGCTCAAAAAGGCAATGTGGCAGCAGAGTTTGTAAACTGCAATTATATTCCCGTTCATTTCCCGGGAACAGGTGATTTGTTTGGTGCCACAATGACGGCAAATCTGCTGGAGGGCAAAAGTCT
>JAGBFE010000242.1 GCA_018109965.1 Oscillospiraceae bacterium
CCTGCAAGAATGTTTGTCCCTATGGCAATTATTTCTGCCGTGATGGTTTCGGTTATATTCTGGGCTAATCCGTTGTTTGATTTCCTGGGAAATGTAGCAAAAGGAGGTTTTTGATTTATGACATCATCTGTTCTTTTGCTAATGATTTTTGCACCTATGGTTATAGGTTTGCTGCCAATTGTGGTTAAAAATACAAAACTGCTCAATACAGTTATGGTGATTACCGCAGTTGCAGAATTTGCCTTGTGCCTGTATTTCCTTTTTACTTACAGTTCAATGGAAACGCAGATAATCAATATCACCTGGTTTGCAGGTATGGGCATAAGCCTTAAAATAACAGGTATGGGTATCCTTCAGACAGTGGCAACCAGCCTTATATGGGTTGGTTCAAGTGTGTTTTCTGATGAATACTTTGACCATGCACCACAGAATCTGCGCAGATATTATGCATTCTGGTCAGTTACATTTGGTGCAACATTGGGAATGTTCCTTGCAAATGACCTGTTCACAATGTTTATCTTTTTTGAGGTTATGTCCTTTGCAAGCTATCCGCTGGTTGTTCACAATCAGGATGCTGAATCCATCAAAGCAGGCAACAGTTATCTTTCAATCGCAGTTATCGGTGGTCTTGTAACACTCACAGGTATTTTTATACTGTCACACATTGCAGGTACAGTTGTTATTGATGAAATTGCAGCAGCTGTTGCGGGATATGAAAATCAGAATGCACTGTTTATTGTTGCATTTTTAATATTTTTTGGCTTTGCTGCAAAAGCAGGTATGTTTCCTCTCAACGGATGGCTGCCAAAAGCGCATCCTGCAGCACCTGCACCGGCCAGTGCGGCGCTTTCGGGCATACTTATCAAAACAGGTATTTTCGGTGCTATTGTTGTTACAAGCCGTGTAATGCAGGGCAACGAAAAATGGGCAATGTTTGTGCTTGTTATCGGAATAATCACAATGTTCCTTGGTGCTTTGTGTGCGTTTATGTCGGTTAACCTCAAAGAAACTCTGGCATATTCTTCAATGTCACAAATCGGTTTTATCGTTATTGGTGTGGCAATGACACAAATGCTGGGGGAACACGGCACAATTGCCGCATATGGTACAGTATTGCATATGATTAACCACACAATGATTAAACTTGTGCTGTTTACCTGTGCAGGTATTGTGTATCAGAACACACACAGCCTCAATCTGAACGAAATTCAGGGATTTGGCAAAGGCAAAAAAGCACTGACAATCTGTTTTGGCACGGCAGCCCTTGGTATTATGGGTGTACCGTTATTTAACGGTTATATCAGCAAAACACTGCTGCACGAAGCAATTGTGGAAAAAATTCATCTGCTGCATGAAATTCACGCGGCAACAGGATTTTTCCAGTTTGCAGAAATCATCTTCCTTGTCAGCGGCGGTTTTACAGTGGCGTATATGACAAAACTGTTTATCTGTCTGTTTGTAAAAAATCCGACCAAGGAATGGCACCTCCACAAACCATATGTTTCAAAACGTACAGCTGCTGTTATCGGCGGGGTATCAGCTTTGATATTCAGCTTTGGTGCCGTACCTCATCATACACTTGACAAACTGGCAGCAGTTTCAAGTGAATTTATGGGTGTTCATGCACTTGACCATGAGATTGCATATTTCTCATGGGTTAACCTTAAAGGTGCGGTTATATCCCTTACAATCGGTGCTGTTTTATACTTTGTTGTGGCACAGTTCGCTGTTATCACAAAGGATAAAAAATATATCAATCCTTGGAATCAGAACATTTCGGTTGAAAACCTTTTGTGGAAACCATTGGTGTTCACAGTACTGCCATTTGTTTTTGGCTTTATCGGCAGAGTTGTTGACAAGTTTACTGATTTATTTTTACTTGTTTTCCGCAAACTGTTTATGCGCACTGCAAAAATTCCTTACACATTCTTTGAGGGCAAAAAGACTCACAAAGAAGAGGGAATACCGGATATGGCATTCCACGTTACCGAAAGCCTTGCATACAGCCTGCTGCTGTTTGGCATAGGATTTGTAATAATGGTTATTTATCTCTTTATTGCTTAACAAATATTTATAATATAAAAATACGGTGTAATCCGGATGGATTACACCGTATTTTATTTTGTTGATATGTTTTGTTATTCAACACTCTTGAGTGATTCAACCATCTGTACATTACGCAGGGTTTTTCTCATAAGCATAATTACAAGCAGTGTGAAAATCATAATAATTACAAAACCTGCAATATAGCTGAAAGGTTCAACCACTGTGCTGAACATAACCATTTCCATTTCGATAATATCCATAACAAAAATCAGTTCAAGCTTACCAAGCGGCAGGCCTATTATCATACCGAACAGTGATAGCAAAAATACCTCTTTAAAGATGTAAGAATAAACTTCGCTGTTGTTGAAACCAAGCACTTTGAGAGTTGCAATTTCTCTTATACGTTCCGAGATATTAACTTCAGTCAGATTCATAATAACAACAAGTGCAAGGGCGCCGGCAGATATTATAATAACAATAACGATAATATCAAGGGTATCAAG
>JAGBFE010000243.1 GCA_018109965.1 Oscillospiraceae bacterium
GAGTTCCATTGCAACGCTGCCTGTAAACCTTGAAGCCTGCCGCAAAATGGGTGTTCCAAAGGATATCCGCGAAATTGTGCTGCCTATCGGTGCCACAATGCATATGGATGGCAGTTGTTTTGCCGCAATACTTAAAATATCGGTACTTTATGGCATATTCGGCAGGGATTTTACAGGCTTTGAAGTATGGATACCTGCTGTGATAATTGCCATTATGTCGGGAATGGTCATGTCGGGTATCCCCGGAGGAGGGCTGATCGGTGAAATGCTTATTATGACACTGTACGGATTTCCTATGGAAGCATTCCCGATTATTGCAACGATAGGTTTTCTGGTTGACCCACCTGCAACAATGCTTAATGCCACAGGTGACAGTGTTGCCGCAATGATGGTTACACGCCTTGTAGAAGGCAAAAACTGGCTGGAAAAACGTCTTGATGGAAAAAAAGACTGCAGTGATAACCCATAATAAAACAAAACCTTACGGAGACTTTCCGTAAGGTTTTTTACTATATTAAGTTAAAATATATCAGTTGTGTCAAAAACAATGTCACATTTGTCCTTGATTTTAAATGTATCGAAATATCTGTTTTCCAAAGGAATCCACTCGTTTTTAAATCGTTCAAGCTTGCTTTCGTTGCTGCGGCTGAGAATTCTGCTGTGTTTTTTGTCTTCGGCCACTTCAAGGAAAATTTTGTAGTCATAATATTTTTCAAGGTCGGGGTGCATACAATAAACACCCTCAACAATGTTGAGCCTTTTGCAGAATACCTTGCCGCTTTCCAAACAGCTGAGTACGTGGCAGTCATATATATTAAAGGTAAAATTCTGATTGAGTCGGATAGCCTTGAGTATTTCCTGTTCAAATCTTTCTCTGTCAAAATTGCCGCCTGCTTCAGCCAGACGTTCAGCCGTTTTCATCTGCGGCGGCAGAAAGTAATCATCTGTGTGAAAAATATTGCAGACAAAATTATCGTTCAAAAAGGCGGCGAGGCTGCTTTTGCCGCTGGCGCAGGGGCCGTCAATTGCAACTATTATGGTGTCTTTTTCGCTTGAATCAAGCAGATGGTTTATTTCTTTCAAAAGTCTGTTGTACATTTTTGTCCTCATATAGTAAAAGTGAAAACAGTATATCACACAAAATTTAAAAAGTCTATCTGCATAAATAACAAAAAAGGTGGAATATTAACATCAAACAGATATGCAAAAAGGAGTAAAATATGAAAAAAATTACCGAAAAAGAACTTGGTGCATATAACGAACTTCTGATACAGGAAAAAGCAACTATGGACAAGTTCAACTACTATGCACAGAACTGCAAAGACCCACAGCTTAAAAAACTCTGCAAGGAAGCAGCAGCACGCCATCAGGAACACTACAATATTATTTTTGCACAGATTCAGTAGGAGATAAATGCTATGAACAGTTATGATGACAAAACAATGATGACCGATATGCTTGCAAGCCAGAAGTTTATTGCACAGAACTACAATAATTATGCAGGCGAATGTGCAACAAAGCAGTCAAAATCAAAACTGATGAAAATTCTTGGGGAAGAACACGACATTCAGTTTAAAATCTACGAACAGATGAATGCAAAAGGCTGGTATCCCGCAACACCTGCGCCACAGGACAAAATCAATGAGGCAGTACAGCAGCATATTTCGGGAGCAACAAATATTACAAAAACTGCGGCAAAGGCAAAAAAATCCAACACAAAGCTGGAAAAAGCGCCTGAAAAAACAAAAAAGGCAACAGAAAAATCTGCAGCCAAAAAGTCCTCCAAATAACAAAAGGGTATCGCCAAAAGCGATACCCTTTATTGGTTTATAACAGTAAAGGCAAAAATATTTTTGCCAGCCCAAGGAACACCAGATACCCGCATATATCGGTTGTTGCGGTAAGAAAAATGGAGGAGGCAAGGGCAGGGTCAACATTGAGCGCCTTGAGGATAAGCGGAATAAAAAAGCCGCTGATGCCTGCAATGGTGATGTTGGCAATCATAGCGATAAGCATAATTATGCCAAGGTATATGCTGCCGTATCGGAATGACAGCACCAGACCTGCAATGAGGCCCATTATTGCACCGTTGCAAAGAGCAAGGGCAATTTCTTTGGTAACCAGTCTCCAGTCTTCCTTGAGGTTCAGTTCACCAAGAGTGATGTTGCGTATTACCAGAGAAAGAGTCTGGTTGCCTGTGTTGCCGCCCAAAGCTGCAACAATAGGCATTGCGGCGGCAAGAGCAGTAACCTGTGCAATGGTGCCTTCAAACACGCTGATAACGGTGGAGGACAAAAATGCGGTTACAAGGTTGACCATAAGCCATGGCAAACGCATTTTTACAGATTTCATAACCGAGTTGTCAACATCTTCTTCGGTGCCCACACCGGCCATTTTCAGGATATCTTCGGTCTGTTCTTCAAAGAGAACGTCGATGATATCGTCAACGGTGATAATACCCAAAAGGCTGTTTTTGCGGTTTACAACCGGCACAACTTTAAGGTCGTACTTGGAAACAATGTGGGAAACTTCTTCCTGGTCCATTTCGGCAGGAACACTTACGATGTTGTCGTACATTATTTCTTCCAGCAGGGTTTTGTTGTCTTCAACAAGAATATCACGCAGGTCGGCTGTACCGATGAGCTCCTTTCGGCCGTTGAGAACAAATATTGTTTCAATAACTTCTGTTTTAGGTGCGATTTCCTTGATTTTGTTCAGTGCTTTTTCAACGGTCCATTTGCCGTTCAAAGCTATATATTCAGTGGTCATAAGACCGCCGGCTGTGTCATCTTCATAAAGCAAAAGGTTTTCAATTTCCTGAATATCCTTGTGCTTCATCATCTGCAGGATTTTTTTGCGCATATTGATTGGCAAATCACCCAAAATGTCAGCAATATCGTCCTTGGACATAAACTTGAACATTTTAAGCATATTGTCAACGCCAAACAGCTCCGCAAGGCGAATCTGCAAATCTTCATCAGCCTGTTCAAAAACCTGCGCCATACGCTCAGCGTCAATTCTTTCGGCAAAGGAGATTATTTCTTCGTCGCTGAATTCTTCAAGGGCGATAGCAACGTCGATGGCATATGCGGATTCAATAACATCAACAAGTTCGTCCTGGTCACTTGTGAGCAAGGCTCCTTTAAGGTCATATTCCTGCTCTTCAATTTCTTCTTCGTCGGCAGTGATAATGTCGATAAGTTCAACTTCTCCTTCATTGTCATCAGTCTGATTGGAGTCAGAACCTGACAAAGCATCATTTGCATTATCATCTTCATCTTCGAGTTCAGGCAGAGTATCAGCAAGAATAAAAATTTCTTTTTCTTCTTCGGCGTTCAATTCAATTTCATCAACAGGAGTTTCAATTATATCTTGGGTTTTATTCAATTTTTCTTCACTCATTGCAATAACCCCCTTAAATAATAGCAAAATAAAAAACCTTCTTTTCAGCAAACGCCAAAAAGAAGGTGAAGTTTTTTACTGCACCAAATACAAGCGTTGCTGAATTTTCAAAATATAATTACTCCCGCAAGGGTCGCTTGTCACTTGGTACCACATCCTTTAAATGAATTTGTGCAGAACCATTGTTCCACAACTTTTATTGTATTCTATTATTTGCAGATTTGTCAACCCGAAATTTTGTATGCATATGTATATACTGCAATTATTTTTCAGGCCATGGTAAAAGGTCAAAATCTTTTACAAGATAAGCTCTTTTTGATATTTCCGCCAACGGGGAATCGGACAGACTGTCAGAATAAAAATCATCAATTTCGCCATCGGGGAAAACCTCATAAAATCTGCGCACTTTTTCTTTGCCGTGGCAGTTTATGCCGTCATAAACACCTGTGTATCTGTCCACATTGCTTGCCATAAGATGTTTTATGCCAAGTTCCTTTATAATCGGTTCAAGCAGAAAATACGGTGAAGCAGATATGATTACATCATCCTCTTTCTGAATATCGGCATAAAAAGGTTTTATATTCTTTTTGTGTTCAGCCCAGAATTCTTCCACTGTTTTGTCAATATCTTTTACACTTGTAAAAAACTTATAAAATCTCTGCTTGAACTTTGTCTTTTCCATTATTTTCAAAGCAAACGGAATTGCACAAAGTCCCTGATAAGGCAGCCATTTCCAGGTCGCAGGCTGTGTTTTCAGACAGTACAGATAAAAATGTGCTGTACTGTCGCCGTGATATATGGTTTTGTCAAAATCGTAAACGTTCATTTTTTTATTCCTTGTTTTTATCAGTTAAATCATATGGAACAGCTTTTGCAATAAAACCGCCGCCCATAACGATGTCATCATTGTAAATTACAACCGACTGTCCTTTTGCGGCAGCACGCACAGCAGCAGGAAAGCTCAGCACAATTTTTTCATCATCGCTGTGTTCCACAACTGCAGCATCACCTTTTGCGGCACTTCGTATCTTTACAGTAAACCTGTCGCCAGCGGCAAAATGCTGTCCGTTTGTATATACAGGTTTTTCCAGTTCAACGGCACAGAAAAATTCCTGCCCTGCATATCCAAGCAAAATATCACCGTTTTCGCATATTTCCTTTACAAAAGCGGGTTTGCCCAAAGCAATATTAAGC
>JAGBFE010000028.1 GCA_018109965.1 Oscillospiraceae bacterium
AATGCTGCCATTGTGGCTTTGCTGTACTGGTTTTTCGGTACCGAGCTGGGCTGTGCAATCCGTGCAACAGGTGACAACCGCAAAATGGCACGCGCACAGGGCATCAACACCGACAATATGAAAATTTTCAACCTTGCTCTGTCCAACGGTTTTATCGCTCTTTCCGGTGCACTTATTGCACAGTATCAGAGCTATGCTGACGTTTCAATGGGCACAGGTTCCATCGTTATCGGCCTTGCTTCCGTTATTATCGGTGAAGTTCTGTTCTATCACGGCAATTTCATGAACCGTCTGGTTTCAATTGTTCTTGGTGCAGTTGTTTACCGCATCATCATTGCCCTTGTTATCGAAATGGGTATGAACCCAACCGACCTCAAGCTGTTCACAGCTATCACAGTGGCAATCTGTCTTGCACTTCCAATGTTCAAGGGCCGTTTCAACACAGCAAAACACACAGCAAAAGTGACAAACAAAGCAAAGGAGGGTAACGAATAATGAGCAAAATTCTTGAAATAAAAAATATCGAAAAAACCTTCAATGCTGGCACAGTCAACGAAAACTATGTGCTTAAAAATCTTTCTCTCGACCTTGAAGACGGCGACTATGTAACAGTTATCGGCGGTAACGGTGCAGGCAAATCCACAATGCTCAATGCCATTTCGGGTTCAATTTCCGTGGACAGCGGCCATATCATCATCGACGGCGAGGATGTTACAAAACTTAAAGAGTATCAGCGTGCAAAATATCTTGGCCGTGTGTTCCAGGACCCTCGCATGGGCACAGCAACAAATATGTCCATCAGCGAAAATATGGCACTTGCCAACCGCCGCGGCAAAAGCCGTGGTCTCAAGTGGGGCCTGCCTAAAAACGAAGAAAAGGAATACCAGGAACTGCTCAGCATCCTTGACCTTGGCCTTGAAAACCGTCTTGACGCAAAAATGGGCTTGCTTTCGGGCGGTCAGCGCCAGGCTGTAACACTGCTTATGGCAACAATGCAGCGCCCAAAAATTCTGCTGCTGGACGAACACACAGCTGCCCTTGACCCAAAAACTGCGGCAAAGGTGCTGGAAATCACCGACAGAATTGTTACACAGAACAAGCTGACAACAGTTATGATTACACACAATATGCGCGATGCAATCAAACACGGCAACCGCCTTGTTATGCTGGACGCAGGCCGTGTGATTCTTGACATCAAAGGTGAAGAAAAACAGAACCTCACAGTGGAACAGCTGCTCAAGAAATTTGAACATCTTGGCGGCGAAAGCACCCTCAGTGACAGAATGCTGCTGGGCTGAATTCATAATTAAAAATACACAGGAATTGTCCGCCAAAGCAGATAATTCCTGTGTTTTTATTTTGTACAATGTTGATATTGAATTATTATATAAAAAGGAATATTATTATTTTAACAATAAATTGAATTTGTGAAATATAAAACCCGAAAGGAGAAAACTATGGATTTTAACCCTACCTATATCCCATATAGCTCCAAAAGATATCCTATTTATGCACAGCACGGCATTGTGTGTGCATCAAGCCCGCAGGCAGCGGCAGCAGGGCTGGAAATACTGCAAAAGGGTGGCAACGCAATGGATGCGGCCGTTGCAACAGCAGCAGCACTGACAGTTGTGGAGCCTACCGCCAACGGCCTTGGCAGTGATGCATTTGCACTGGTGTGGAGCGAAAAGGACCAAAAGCTTTTTGGTCTCAACGCCAGCGGTTTTTCTCCAAAGAATATATCAATCGAAAAGGTAAAGGAAAAAACAGGTGCCGAAAAAATGCCTGTTTACGGCTGGGTGCCCACAATGGTGCCGGGCGCAGTGAGCGGTTGGGCAAAAATGAGCGAAAAATTCGGCAATCTGCCAATGACACAAAGCCTTGCTCCTGCAATCAGATATGCCCGTGACGGCTACCCCTGCTCACCGAACCTTGAAAAAATGTGGCAGCGTGCCTTCAATGCCTACACACGCTCCTGCAGCGGCGAAGAATATGCCGAATGGTTTAAAACCTTTGTTCCAAACGGTGTGCCAAAGGCGGGGGACATCATTAAGTTGCCAAACCACGCAAAAACTTTGCAGCTGATTGCAGACACCAATTCCGAAGCATTTTACCGCGGTGAACTTGCCGACAGAATTGTGGCAGACAGCGATGAGTTCGGCGGTTTTTACACCAAAGAAGACTTTGCGGAATACAACGCACAGTGGGTTGAACCTATCAGCGTAAACTACAAAGACTATGACATCTGCGAAATTCCGCCAAACGGCCAGGGTATTGTAGCACTTATGGCACTCAATATTCTCAAAGAGTTTGATTTTAAAGAAAAGGAATGTGCCGATACATACCACAAGCAGTGGGAAGCAATGAAAATTGCATTTGCTGACGGAAAACATCACGTTACCGACCCGCGTTTTATGGCGTTCAGCTATCACGATTTGATTAAGCCGGAATACGGCGCCTACCGTGCGGCACAGATTACCGAAGAAGCTGCATCCCCATGCCCCGAAACACCGCCAAGCAGCGGCACAGTTTATTTCTGCACTGCTGACGGCGAGGGCAATATGGTGTCCTTTATCCAGTCCAACTATATGGGCTTTGGCAGCGGCATTGTTGTGCGTGACACAGGCATTGCACTGCAAAACCGCGGGGCAGATTTTTCCCTTGACCCGAATGCTGCAAATGCACTGG
>JAGBFE010000244.1 GCA_018109965.1 Oscillospiraceae bacterium
ATGCTTGGCAAAATCGACAGAGTTTGAATCCATCAGTTCAAAAGTAAAAAGGGATGCATTTTATGTTGCATTGACACATCATTTGTACTAAAATATAATTGGACAGAAATACGGCTGACATATACAGCCGGCTGTCCGCAAGCAATACATCAATATAATTCCAAATTCAAAGCAAAATATCACGGTAAACTATGAACACAGGTAAAACAGTAATAAAAGAACTTAACAACAATATACGATTCGGGCTCAAATGGATACTCATCTCCATTGTGCTGGGCAGCGTCTGCGGTGTTGTGGGGGCAGCTTTCCACCACGCCATAGACTATGTTACACACATACGTCTGCAAAACAGCTTTCTCATCTGGCTTATGCCGCTGGGCGGTATGCTGATTGTATTTTTATACCACAGCGTTGGTCTGAACAACGAACCGGGGACAAACACAATCATTCAGTCGGTACGTCAGCAGGACAAGGTGCCGCGCCGCCTTTTCCCTGCAATATTTGCGGCGACGGTCATCACTCACCTTGTTGGCGGCTCCAGCGGACGCGAAGGTGCGGCACTGCAGATTGGCGGCAGCCTTGCAACAACCTTTGGCAGAGCCATGAAAGCAGAGCAGAAAGATATGTCCATATACATTATGTGCGGTATGGCTGCAGTTTTTGCTGCGCTGTTCGGCACACCGCTGACTGCTACAATTTTTTCCATGGAAGTTATCAGCGTGGGCGTGTTTTATTATTCCGCCCTTGTGCCATGTCTGTGCTCTGCGCTGGTTGCATTTTTTACAGCACAGCTGCTGGGCTGCCACAGCGTGCACTACAATGTGACAGCGGTGCTTACCATTGAGCCGCAAAGCTTCCCAAAACTTCTGGCTTTTTCCCTTATTATTGCGGTGGTTTCAATATTCTTTGTGCTGGCAATGCACAAAAGCCACAAGCTGTTCCACAAATATTTCCACAATCCATACATCCGTGTGATTGCAGGCAGTGCAATGCTTATTGTGCTGGTGCTCATTTTCGGCACTGATTATCTTGGCGCAGGTATGGAAGCTGTGGATAAAAGCATCTATGGCGAAAGCCTTGTGCCTTATGCTTTCCTGCTAAAAATCATCTTTACCGCAATCACCATCGGCTGCGGCTTCAAAGGCGGCGAAATTGTACCGACATTCTTTATCGGTGCAACCCTTGGCTACACCATCTGCACAGTTATTGCAATCGACCCGCACCTTGGTGCAGCCCTTGGCGTGGTAGGTCTGTTCTGCTGTGTTATCAACTCACCAATCACCAGTCTTATTTTAGGTGTGGAAATTTTCGGCGCAGCAAACCTGATACCAATGGCAATTGTTGTGGCATTCTGTTATGTGCTGTCGGGATATTTCAGCCTTTACAGCGCACAGAAATTTGTTTACTCAAAAACCAGTGCAGAATTTATAAACAAAGACGCTATGTAAATCAGATAATTCATAAAGCCCTGTCATTGTGACGGGGCTCTGTTTTTTGTGTAACGGTGAATGATGTGTACAGAAATACAGATACGCCTGAAAATGCAGATTTGCACAAAATTATCCGTTGCGGCAGGGTTATATTCAAATTTTCATATATTTAAAATTCATTGTGTGGTATAATTTTAAAAAGTGAGAAAATATGAGGTGGAATATGAAACAATACACAGATGTAAACAATACTCCTCTTAAGTTTTATAAATTCAATATGTATTTACGTTTGCCCTTGGGCATATTGGGAGCACTGTATTTGGCAAAACTGCTTTTTAATCCGCAGGCAGTTGATATTTTGGGGACATATGGGACAATAAGAGTTACAGTTACAGCAATTGCCAGTGCGGTGTTTGCAGTGGGAGCAATCGTGGGTATGAAAAAATTCAGACCGCATTGCTGGTATTTTCAGATGGCGTTTGAAGCAGTAACTATTGTTATGGCAGCGGCGGATGTGATGTTTGATATTTATATAGGTGCTTTTCAGTTTGTGGCAACAATGGGGTTGTTCTTTTCTGCCGCAGCGGTCAGCCTTGCGATAATGCTTTATTTTTACAAACGAAAACCATTGTTTTTTATACAGTCACAAAAACTGCATAGCAGTTTTTGCATAATGTGCGGCAGTGAAATTGTGCCGCAGGATGCTTACTGCAGTGTATGCGGCAATGCAGTACCATCAGCAGCACACGACGAAAGCCACAGACAAAAATCCCGCATTGCAGAAAAAATCAGCAGTATAGCATCAAATACAGCGGTTAAAAAATACGCATCCATAAGCTGTATATTGCTGCTTGTACTGTCGGTGGCCTGTAACGTATATCAGCGCAACGTGATAAATGAAGCGTTAAAAGTTATCAGTCTGTATGATGAATATTATGAAGAAGACTATAAATACGACGCGTCGGATGCGGAATATATAAGGCATCTGGAAGAACAAAATGAAAATTTCTGGCAGCACAAAATAAATTATGATA
>JAGBFE010000245.1 GCA_018109965.1 Oscillospiraceae bacterium
CTTACAACCTCATCGCTTACATTTTCGCCTGTCAGCTGATAGATTGCATACAGCGCATCATCAATGCACACACCAACAATATCAAGGCTCTGTCCCATAAGGAAGGCATCATATGCATCGCTGATTGCGGCATAGGCACTTCTCACTGCGGCAAACTGACGTTCGTTGACCACAGTTGCCACCTGACTGTCGATATGTGTCAGATTGAGCACCTCCATAACTGTCTGTTCAAATTCCTTGGACATATAAAATTCCTTGGCGGTTATATAAAGCACCTTTTTAAAACAGTGTTCAATACTGCTTATATCAAACTTCTGCTCAAGGTCCTGCTTGTTGATGATCGCAATGCTGTTGTTGCCCTCACAGCGTTTTGCAAGGTCAATATCTTCGCTGCCGATTTCCCTGCTGCCGTCAAACACACAGAACACCAGCTGTGCATCGGTGAGGCGGTCAATGGAGCGCTGAATACCCATTGCCTCCACAATGTCATCAGTTTCACGGATACCTGCTGTGTCCTGCAGAATAAGGTTTACATCCCCAAGGATAACCTCCTGCTCCACAACATCACGGGTTGTGCCTGCAATTTCGGTAACAATTGCCTTTTCAAAGCCGCTCAGAGCATTGAGCAGGGTTGACTTGCCAACATTTGGCTTGCCCACAATTGCAGTTTTAACGCCGTCCTTGATTTTTGCCCCTGCATCGTAGCCGTCAATAAGACGTTTAAGCTCCGCCTTTGTGGATTTGAGAATACCGTCAATTTCTTCATCGGTAACTTCTTCCACCGCTTCTTCAGGGAAATCTGTATATGCTGTGATATGTCCAACAAGCACCAGCAAATCATCACGGACAGCCTTTGCTTTCTGATAAAGGTGACCTTCCAGTGCGCTTTTTGCTGCAGTCAGTGCCTGGGAGCTTGTGGCATTTATCATTTCGATAACTGCTTCTGCCTGGGTGATGCTCATTTTGCCGTTTAAAAATGCGCGTTTGGTGAACTCCCCTGCCTGTGCCGGCTGTGCACCTGCTTCGTAGCAGGCTTTGAGCAGCTGATTTGCAATTGCGCTGCCGCCGTGACAGCTGATTTCCACCACGTTTTCACCTGTGTAGCTTTTTGGTGCGGCAAAAAACAGTGCAACCGCCTGGTCAATCTCCTTGCCCTTGCGGCAAAAATGGCCAAACAAAGCGGTGTACCCCTTTTGTTTTTCCACGTCTTTATCTTTATTGATTGGCACAAAAACCTTTTTGGCAACCTTGTAGGCATCATCACCCGATATTCTCACCACGCACAGGCTTGCTTTGCCCGGTGCTGTTGCCATTGCCGCAATACAGTTACTCATAGTTTTCTCCCTGAATATATTCAATATATGTTACTTTGAAATTATTATCATCAAAAAACTTTTGTCATCCTGGGTCACTCTTTGTCATCCTGAGCATACGCGAAGGATCACTCTGCTTAAAGAAATTCATTGTCAGTCACTGCACTCATCAAACCGAGAGATTCTTCACTGCGTTCAGAATGACAAAATACAGTATTCAAATAAAATTATCAACAATTAAACATATTTTTCTAACTTAATATTTTATCACAAATAAGTAAATATGTAAACAAAACTGTGCTGTCATAAGCTGTGTGAAATATTGTCACATCACAACCGTTGTTGAAATAAAGGAATATATATGATAGAGTGAAGCCATTATCAATATCGAATTGACACCGAAATCAATATTAACCATAAATTTCAACCTGCCATATTCAATCTCAAATCAAAATAAAATTTAAAAAGGAACACTATGGAATTCAACGAAAAACTGCAGGCTCTGCGAAAACAAAAAGGTCTTTCTCAGGAAGAACTTGCCTCAATGCTTTATGTTTCACGCACAGCAATTTCCAAATGGGAATCGGGAAAAGGCTATCCCAATATCAACTCTCTCCGTCAGATATCAAAGCTGTTTGGTGTCACTATAGACGGGCTTTTGTCAGCTGATGAACTGCTTTGTGCTGCCGAAGCTGACAACAAGGAAAAACAAAACAAAATATACAATATTGTTTTCAGTCTGCTTGATACAAGCTGTGTGCTGTTTTTGTTCCTGCCGTTTTTTGCAGTCAGAAACACCGATACCGTGCAGGCGGTTTCACTTTTTGCTTTATCCGGCACTGCTCCATATTTAAAAACTGTTTTTTATTCTGTAACAGCATTGATTGTTATGCATGGCATTTTATCACTTATTTTGCAAAACTTTCATCATCCTTTGTGGCAAAACAGCAAAAACAAAATCTCTCTTGTGCTCAGTTCCATTGCCACAATTGTGTTTATTGTATCCAATCAGCCCTATGCAGCAGTTTTTCTGTTCTGTTTTCTCACAATAAAAGCCACAATGCTCATTAAAGGGCAATGACACCAAAAGTGTCACAGTTTTATACCGTATTTCTTGCGGTTTACAGTCTATTGATGTAAAATATAAACATAACGATGTACCAAAAGTCATATATCCCTGCAGTTTTGCACTTAATAATATATAATCATTATTTAAGCAAAGCATATATACATCTGCAGCAGTAATATACTTTATACAGGTGCAAAACAAAACTTAATACACGGAGTTTATTATGGAACTTAATATTTTTGAAATTCTCAAGGTTATTTTCCTTGGCATTGTGGAGGGCATCACCGAATGGCTGCCAATCTCCTCCACAGGACATATGCTGCTGGTGGATGAGTTTTTAAAACTCAACTGCTCCGATGCTTTCAAGGAAATGTTTTTTGTTGTTATCCAGCTTGGCGCAATCATGGCGGTTGTGCTGGTATTCTGGAAAAAAATGTGGCCTTTCAACCACACCGACAAAAGCCGCCCGTTTATCAAAAAACACATTTTTGATATGTGGTTCAAGGTTGTGGTTGCCTGCATCCCGGGCGCTGTGGTGACAATTCTGTTTGATGACTACATCGAAAGCCATTTCCACACACCACTTGTTATTGCCGCAACACTTATCATTTACGGTATTGCATTTATTGTTATCGAAAACCGCAACAAAGGCGCAGTATTTCAGGTTAACAAACTGAGCGAAATTACATACAAACACGCACTGCTTATCGGTCTGTTTCAGGTGTTGTCCATCATCCCTGGCACTTCCCGTTCAGGTTCCACCATTATCGGTGCACTGCTTATCGGTGTAAGCCGTGTTGCAGCAGCAGAATTCACATTTTTCCTTGCCGTTCCTGTTATGTTCGGCCTGTCCTTTTTAAAACTTTTAAAATTCGGTTTTGCCTTTACAATTGCAGAGCTGGTTATCCTGCTTATCGGCTGTGTAACAGCCTTTGCCGTAAGCCTTGTTGTTATCCGTTTTCTTATGGGATACATCAAAAAGAAAGACTTTAAGGTGTTTGGCTGGTACCGCATTGTCCTGGGTGTGATTGTTATACTGTACTTTATGCTGATTGGCTGAAATACTGTAAACTGAATAAAAGTACAAACAAAACGCTTATTGCATGATACAATCAAACAAACCTTAAATCAGACAAAATTGATATAATAATAAAAGCTATGATACCAACTGTGTACCATAGCTTTTTATTTATCCTTAATATATTGATTTTTGATTGTATAGTCATATACTATACATTATTAAACAGTTTTCAACCCATTGTTAAATATTTTTACTTTATAATACAAACACAAAACCCCTGTGATTACTCACAGGGGTTTTTGTGCTCGTTTTAACTGTCCAAAATCTTATTGGGAATTTTTAAATTATATAAGAGGATAGTTATATCTTTATCTTATTAACTATAAATTAACCAAGGAAAGAAATCATCAATGTGATGATGATGGAGTTAAAGAAGTCGATAAACAGTGAACCTACAAGTGGCACTACCAGGAATGCTGTTGGAGATGGACCGTTTTTCTTTGTAACAGCCTGCATGTTAGCCATAGCGTTAGGTGTAGCACCCATACCGAAACCACAGAGACCGGAAGAGATAACTGCTGCATCGTAGTCTTTGCCAAGGATGTTGAAGCATACAAATCTTGCAACGAGGAACATAAGAACTGTCTGAGCAAGAAGCATAACGATCATTGGGAGAGCAAGGTCAGCAAGCTGCCAGAGTTTGAGACCCATCATAGCAAGACCAAGGAATACGGACAGGCAGTAACCGCCGATTGTGTTGATTTCTTCCATTGGAACATCCCAGCCTTTGATTTCCCATACGTTACGGATGATAGCTGCAGCCATCATAGCACCGATGTAGCCTGGGAAGGAGAGTGTTGCACCCATAACTGTGAGACCGGAAAGGAATTTACCGATGATTGTACCGATACCAAGAGCGATAAGAAGGAACATAACTGCGTTGAGGAAGCGACCACCGTCGATTGTGCCTGCAACTTCTTCTTCTGTTTCGTTACCGGAAGCGTTTGTTGTTGGTTTGAGACCGTATTTTTTGATTACGGAAGAAGCAATTGGACCACCGATGAGACAGCCTGCAACGAGACCGAATGTAGCGGAAGCAACTGCAACTACTGTACCGCCTTCAAGACCTGCAGCTTCAAGAACTGGACCGAATGCTGCGGATGTACCGTGACCGCCAACCATTGGAACGGAACCTGTTGCGATACCAAGAAGTGGGTTCTGACCAAAGAGTGTAGCAATACCTGCACCCATTGCGTTCTGTGCAACTACCATTGCAATTGCAAGTGCAAGGAAGATAAATACAAGTTTACCACCTTTTTTGAGCATTTTAAATGCTGCTGCGAAACCTACAGAACAGAAGAACATGTTCATGAAGATTGTCTGGATTGTTGAGTCAAAGCTGATTTCAAGGATACCAGCGCTTCTGAGAGCGAGGTGAAGGAGAGCGAAGATAACGCCGCCTACAACTGGTTCTGGAATACAGAATCTTCTCAACACTTCGAATTTAGCAACGCAGAAACGACCTACAAGCAAAACGCCGCAAGCTACTGCTGCTGCCTGGAACATATCAAGATTGATTTGAAGCATAATTTTTCCTCCATATTTTATTTGAAAAATAATTTCCGTACCGATAATATATATCAAATACTACAAAAAACTACAAAAAAATACAACTGTATTTATGTTTTTATACAAATAGCATTAAACTTTGGTATACATTTTGTGCAAATTTTACCAAAAAATTCAGATAAAATAAATTTTTAACAAATTTTCCTTCAAAAAGCCCTACAAAAATAAATAAAAATTGTCACAAAGCTTAATTTGTGATATGCTATA
>JAGBFE010000246.1 GCA_018109965.1 Oscillospiraceae bacterium
GAATCATCGGTCACAAAGTTGATTTCGCAGTCATCTATATTCCCTGTATATTCAATTCCTTTTAACAAAGATAATGCGTTCATAGCTTCTCCTTTTGTATCTATTCAAATGCTCCTGTCGCCGCAAGAGTAACTTCTATTGTTGTGCCCATAGGTATTTTGTCCCCCGCAGCAATGCTCTGAGCCGAAACCACTGCCGCAGCGTTATTCTGTGATACCCCTGTAAAACTCACGTTAAGTCCAAGGCCTGTAAGTGACGACTGTACATATGCTGGTGTTTTGTTTATAAGGTCAGGCACTGTAACCATCATACTTTCTGTTTCGCTTTCGGTATAAAGCACAACAATGCCGCCTTTTTTTATTTTCGCTGTACTGTCAGGGAACTGTGATACAACACTGTTGCCATTGCCTACAACCTTAACCGCAAAACCTGCACGCTGCAGTTTAACCCTTGCCGCTGTCAGTTCTTCACCTTTTACAGAAGGGATTGATACACTTACATTTGCTTTTTCAGCTTCTGTATAAACAGGCTCGATACCAAGATATGGTAAAATTTCGCCCATAAGTTCGCCAACAACCGGCCCTGCAAGTGTGCCGCCGTAGTAGCTTGTTGTACGAGGTTCATCAAAGAATATAAGAACTGCAATTTCAGGGTCATCGCAAGGTGCAACACCAACATATGATGCAATATAGTCATCATCCATCTCGGTATCCAGCTTCTGTGATGTACCGGATTTGCCCCCTACACGGTAGCCCGCCACATATGAATGCTGCGCATTGCCGCTTGTGCCGTTTTCCTGGAGAATACTGCAGATTTTTTCACTGACTTCTTCACTGATTACCTGACGTTTTACATCAGGGGTAAGGTCTTTTACCACATTGCCGTTTTCATCTACAAGCTTGGAAACAAGATGTGGCTGAACAAGCTGACCACCGTTGACAGCTGTGGCAACAGCTGTAATCATCTGTATAGGTGTAACCTTGAAAGTCTGCCCGAAGGAGTTACTTGCAAGGCTGGTTTCAGTCATTGTGTCTGCATTGTAAACAATACTTTTCTGTTCGCCCGGCAGGTCGATGCCTGTTTTTTCTGACAAACCAAAGGATTCAAAATAATCAACAAATGTCTGTATGCCCATACGCTGACCAAGGTCGATAAAGGACGGGTTGCAGGATTCAATAAGTGCCTGTGAAAAACTGAGTGCTCCGTGACCGGAGGTCTGATTGCACTTGATATTCCAGCCGCCTACCGAAACATACCCTTTGCAGAAAAAGCCTGAACCAAGGGTTGCTGCACCTGAATCCAGAGCAGAGGAAGCTGTGATAATTTTGAATACCGAGCCCGGCTCATACAAATCGGAAACCGCTTTGTTGCGCCACTGGGACTGTCGTGCCTGGCTGACTGCATTGTTCTTTTCCGTTTCATCGGTTATAAGTTCAATTGCAGCTGCAACCTCTTCGTCATATATGGTGAACGGGTCGTTCGGGTCAAAGTCCGGTTTTGTGGACATTGCAAGAATTGCCCCTGTTTTTACATTCATAACAATACCGACTGCACGGCACTGTACATTGTATTCCTCGACTTTGCTGGAAAGTCGTTTTTCAAGAAAATGCTGTATTGTTTCGTCAATAGTTGTCACAAGGCTGTAGCCGTTCTGTGCCGCATTGAGTTCTTCGTATTCAAGACCCATATCAAGTCCCCAGCCGTTCCTTGCCGAAATAACACGTCCCTGAACACCTGTGAGCTCTTCATCATAATAGGATTCCAGCCCTGCAAGGCCCTGATTGTCGGTGCCACAGAAACCAAGTATGGTTGCCGCAAAGCTTCCGTAAGGGTAATAGCGCTTGTAGTCTTCAACAAGGTTTACCCCTTCAATATCCTCTTCCTGACAAAAGATTCTTATTTCATCTGCAACAGGTTTGTCAATTTTGTATTTGATAACCTGATAGTAGCTTTGTTTTTTGCCAAGCTTTGTGATAACTGCATCATAATCAACATCCAGCAGCTCCGACAGTTTTTCGGCAATTCTTGCGTGCTGGTCAGGGTCACTTTCGGCAGGTGAAACAAACACTGTCCACACCGTTGCACTTTGCGCAAGCACCTTCATATTGCGGTCATATATTGTACCCCTTTTAGGTGAAATAGCTGTGTCACGCAACTGAATTGATGATGCTTTTGCCTTATATTGTTCGTAATTCACCACCTGAATATTGAACATATTGAAAACTATAACACAACAGAACGCAAAAAAGCACACCATAACAAATATGGCTCTTTTTCGCATATTGTTTGTAACTTTTGTCTGTGATTTTCTGCGGTTTTCGTTCACCTGTGTAACCTCGTTTTTTGAAATTTAACATGCATATAATCCGCATCTTTTGATTTTTACGCAAAAAATGACATTTTTTATATGCCGTTATATATAACAATAAGGGTTTACGGACAGTAAACCCTTGTTTTAGTAAATATTATTATTTTATGGCTCAAAATATGACAATACAGGTTCTACTGCCTGTTCTATTTTGTCAGCCAGTTTATCTTCGCCGAACTCTGTTTTGTTTTCGCTTTCTATCTCAATATATTCCACCTGAGAAGAATCCATTTTTACCATACCCAACACGTTAATGGCATAGCTTTCGATTTCATCAAGGCTCATACGGCTTTCCAGAGTAAATTCGAGATAAGCTTTTTCGCTTTCGAGTTCTGTGATTGCATTCTGGGTTTGTGCTATTTTGTTTGTAGTCTGTGTAATAGCTGCATTTGTGTATATAACACCAACAACAAGGCTTACAATAACAGCTATGGACAAAATATTTACAAAGTTTTTAAAAGCATATTTATTTTTGATTTTTACTGTTTTAGCCTGCTGCTTTGTCTCTTTTTGTGGTTTTGGCTCCAACAGAGCTTCGTACATAGACAAATCATATGCAACATTCTGTCTTTCCATAGCTTTTACTCTCCTTTACTGTTTTAATTGCCGACATCAGAGTTTTTCGATAATTCTCAGTTTTGCACTCCTGCTGCGTCGGTTTTCTTCCTGTTCCTGTGCGTCTGCCTCGATAGGCTTTCTGGTTATCAGTTTGCCTTTTGCTTTGCCGCCGCATACACATATAGGCAATTCTTTAGGACAGGTACAGGATACTGTCAAATCTTTAAAATACTGTTTTACCATTCTGTCTTCAAGGGAATGGAATGTAATAATGCACATTCTGCCGCCCGGATTGAGCATACTGAACAAATCTTCAAGTGCATCTTTCAGTGCTCCAAGCTCATCATTTACTGCAATTCTGAGGGCCTGGAATGTTTTTCGGGATGGGTTTTTGCTTTTTCTGCGTTCTGCTGCAGGATAAGCGCTGTTTACAATTTCGCTGAGCTGTGTGGTTGTGGTTATCGGCTGTGTTTCGCGGTAAGCCACAATTTTTTTTGCAATACCGTAAGCAAATTTTTCTTCGCCGTAGTCACGGAGTATATCTGTGATTTCCTGCAGGGAAAGAGTGTTTACAAGGTCTGCTGCCGACGGGCCTTCCTTGCTCATTCGCATGTCGAGATAAGCTTCAGCATTATAGCTGAATCCCCTCTCGGCAGTGTCAAGCTGATAGCTTGATACCCCAAGGTCAAGCAGTACACCGTCGATTTTTTCAACGCCCTCTTTTGCAAGAGCATATTTTGCCTCACGGAAGTTTGTGTGAATCACCTTTGCAGGCAAACCACTGAGGCGTTCTGTTGCAACCGCAACGGCATCAGGGTCCTGATCCAGTCCGTACAGCATACCGCTGGCAAGATGTTTTGCAATCTCCCTTGAGTGACCTGCGCCGCCACAAGTGCCGTCAACGTAGATACCGTCAGGCTTGATTGCAAGACCGTCAATACACTGCTGCAGCATTATTGATTTGTGGCTGAATTCACTCATACTAAAACTCCAGTTCTTCCATTGCCGCTTCGATATCGGCAAAGTCCATACTATTTTCTTTTTCTTCGTAGCTGGCTTTATCCCATATTTCTATATGGTTGCCTGCGCCGATGATGATAATATCCTTTGTGATTTTTGCGTGGTTTTTGAGATACTGCGGCAGCAGGATTCTGCCCTGCTTGTCCGGTGTAACATCCATTGCATTGGCATAAAGCATACGCTGGATATCACGGGTTTTTACAACTGATTTCTCTTTGAGAATTTCAGCAATTCTGTTCCATTCCTTTTCAGCGTAACCGATGATACATCCGTCCAGCCATTTGGTAATGTAAAAGGTTTCGCCAAGTTCACCGCGCATTTTTGGAGGAATATTTGTTCTGCTTTTTGCATCGACTGTATATTCGTATCTACCGAAAAGCATATGTCTTCCTCCTTTTTGTTTTTCAGCAAGTTTTGCAGTGTTTTTTGGGATCCAACCCACAATAGCCCACAATCACCCACTTATACACCAAAATGATACCATAAACTGCTGTAAAATGCAATATATTATGCAAAAATTCACAAATTAAATTTGTGAAAATTCCGCACCAAATCTGACTTATTCGCACTTTTTTGTCGGTTTTTGACGGTGTGGATAAATCGTGGTGGCGAGTGGGGAATTTTCCCTGTTTTACTGTTAAAAAATATTGTTTTGTGAGAAGTTTATGATAAAATACATATATAAATCCCCGGGAGAATTTTATGAAACAGCTACAGAAAAACTTTTTTACACAGGATGCATACACTGCTGCGCAGCAGCTTATAGGCAAGTGGATATGCCGCCGCATTGACGGTGAAATATTTAAATTCCAGATAAACGAGACCGAGTGTTATATCGGCAACGGTGACACTGCCTGCCACGCCAGCAAAGGAAAAACACCCCGCACAAGCGTAATGTGGAACGAAGGTGGTGTGTGCTATGTTTATCTGTGCTACGGTATGCACAATATGCTGAATTTTATAACAGGCATTCAGGGTGAACCCGAAGGTGTGCTGATACGGGGTGTTGTGGGTGCCACAGGCCCGGGCAGAGCCACAAAGGCAATGCAGATTGACAAAAGCTTTTATGGAGAAAGTCTGCTGACCAAAGACAGAATATGGGTTGAAGATGACGGAAAAAAATATGATTTTGTTGCAGATAAACGTGTGGGCATAGGCTATGCAAGCCAGGAAGACCAGGACAGACTGTGGCGTTTTATTCTTAAAGAATAATATTTCTATATGAATACACACAAAAACAGCGGTTACTTTTTGCAAGTAACCGCTGTTTGTTTATTTTTATTGTTCCTGTTTTTCAGTATTTTGTTCTGCTTGCTGTTTTGCTTCTTCTTTCTTTGCCCTTCTCTGTTCGCTGTATTTTTTAACACTGTTTACCGATGTAACATAAATATGGCTTATGCCAAACAGCACACCTGCAAACACAAGCAGCCAGTGTTCAAGTGTAAGACCACAAAGCACAAAAACTGCAGGTGGCACAACTGAAAGCACAACACCTTTTGGTCTGTTAGCTTTTTTGAAATAGCTTATCCACACAATAAGATATACTGCAATCAGAATAATATTTCCAAAAATATAAATTATAAAACTTTCGGCCGACGGAAAACCAAATTCCTTTTGTCCCAGTGGAATAATCATCAAAGCAATGCACAAAAATCGGCTTATATTTTCGGCAATTATCATTGCCTTGCTGCTGCACAGATTTTTAAAGTCGTGCACTTTAACCGCATAAATTATATTTGGCAAAAGCATTACGGAAACTACTGCGATATTGAGATAATTTATCATATTCATAGTTTACACCTCTGTGTCATATACCTTTTTCAGTTTGCGGTGATACATTGCAGGTCCACGTGAGGTTTTAGGCACTACCTGCAGAATATCGCTCTCGATAAATTTTTCCATACGCAGCGCCACAAAGGCATCCCCGATGCCAAGCTGATGCCTGCCCAGCACATTGCCGATAACTGCTGCCTGAATAAATTCATCTTCCATATTGTCAATCTCTTCCCATATATATCGGTCATAGATATCTTCCGACACACTGCGCACCCGGCCGTTGACAACAGCACGCAGAGCTGAATTTTCGCGCATTAAGTTCCACCACTGCTGTGCATAACCCCAGCATTCTTTGGTTTTATCCTGGGCAAATTCAAGGCATCTGTGCCATTTTACAGGCTCAACCTCACCCCAGCCATAATATTCTGTGATAGTGTTGCTTGTTTCGTTATACATATATTTTGGCAGTTTAACCATATACACTCTGCCGCTGTAGTCTTTGACTTTGCGCAGCTCTGCCATAAGCCACAGCATACCACAGCGTTCCGATGGGTTGTCGCTGTACCACACACGGATATCCCTGCCATTCTGAGCATGTTCCATAACCTTTGACAAATCCGCCTTTGCCTTGTCAAACTGCATTCTGGTACCTTTCTGGGTGTCATCGTCGTAAACGCTGTACAGGGCATTCAGTACATCAAGACGCTTGTCCCCAATCCCTTCTTCGCTGATATCCCCCATATCCCATGCTAAATCAAAACAGAAAACATCATCAGGGCTGCCACCAATTGCAACGGCGTTTTCCC
>JAGBFE010000247.1 GCA_018109965.1 Oscillospiraceae bacterium
AGATCATACAAACACTCCTCAACCGCGGTTAAGTATATGCTGTCGCAGTCAATAACAATTTTATCTATTACAACATTGCTGTTTTGTTCTAATATATGCACAGACAGCGAATTGTAGGATATATTTTTTTCATCAAGCCTGTTTTTCACTATCTGTTCCAGTCTTATTTCGGCTTCTCTCATAACATCTGATTTCAGCTGCTCTGTATTGTATATTTGCAAATTTTCTTTGTTATCAATATTGAATGACAACTCCAGCTGAGAATTATTTATCACTTTGAAAAACGCAACAATAATATATACAGCCGCCACAAGCTTTATCAGTTTTTCAGTTGATGAAAAACTGCCGACCTCTTTGATGATTCCGACAATCATAATAAGTATACACATCACACCTGTCATATGCTGCAATTGTTCCATTTTATACCCCTTCAAACATTTTTATCATTATACTTACGGAAAACAGCAGCAGAACCATAAACAGAACCGACATTGAAATCAATATTTCGACTACATCTTTATGTATTTCCAGTATTTCTGCAGCAATATTGTTTTCCATTACTTCTGCCAGCATATTTAAAAGGCAATACCCCAGCCATTGTATTGCCAGATTTAAAATTTGCGGCAAAAACATAGCTGATATCGCAACAATACCTACAATACCGCAAAAGCCTTTCAGCACACCCATGCTGGCATATATACTACCTATTGCCCCCTGCAGTGTTGAACCTATAACAGGTACTGCACTGGTTACAATCATTTTTCCTGTTTTGACTGCCAGAGTGTCCTGTCCTTGAGAAATAGTTGTCTGAAGCGATAATACAAAACACATAACTGAAACGGCAACAGTCATGGCCACCCTTACAGTTTTTGAATAAAGCTTGCAAAGCGGCTTAAGTTTTATAACCGATGACAATGAAGATGTTATTCCTACCGATAAAAAGATATTAAGTGAAGGAATAATATAATCTATGCAAAAATTTGCAACAGTAACTACGCTTATAAGAAAAAAACCTGTATAAACAGTGGATGTAACCATTTCACCCGATGCAAAAGAAACGCCTGCAAATACAGGTAAAAAACTGACCATAAAATTTTTTATTTCAAAAAATACAGTTTCGATATCCGCTGTCATTTTTAAAAAACTGTCAAAAGTATTTCTGAAAATCACCAGCACAGACACGATATTGATAAGTTTTGATATCTGAACACTTTGTTGTGTTACAAAAAAATTTATCAGTGATGTAAGTATAAGAACTGCTGCAATTTTTGCAAATCCATTTAAATGTGAGAAAGAAAAATTTTTTATGCTGTCCTTTACAACGTCTTCAAGCACTTTTAATGGATTTTCTTTTATCTTTTCAAAATCTATATTATTTTCTTTTGCAATCTCATCAACTCTTTTTGAATAGCTGTTATCCGTTTCAGCTGCAAAGGCACTTATTGAACAAGCCAGAAAAATAGTTAAAATCAAAAAAATCTTTTTCATACATCAAATCAGATATCCTATAATTTCAAAAATCCTTAAAAATACAGGCACAGCTAAAACAAGAATGAACACCCTGCCTGTAAATATCATAAGATTTGCAAGAGTTTTGTTATTGCTGTCTATTGCTATATCGGACACAAACTGAGTTATAAATCCAATCCCTACAGCCTTAAAAATGATGCCTATGTCTTCAAAAGCAACGTTTTGCATCAATGTTTTAATGTATTCCACCGCAGGCATTAACGCATTCAATGTGTAAAGTGAAACCACTATACAGCAAGAAAATGTCAGTAATAATGATATTTCCCTGCTCATAGTGGGCAAACTGTTCAATAAAACAACAACAATCAATATCAGAACACTTATTTTTAATATTTCCATTATTTATAAATCAAACAAATATTTTATTGTTACAAAAAGTTCTTTTATCTGAGTAATAACCATCATAAGTACAACTATAAGTCCTGTCAGAGTTGTAAGCATGGCCTGGTCTTCCCGCCCCGCTCTTATCAAAACCTGATTTAACACTGCAACAATAATACCTATAGCTGCAATTTTAAATATCAAATCCACTTCCATAAAATTTTCCTTAAATTAAAAAAATAATTATAAACAAACCAAGCGATATCCCGCACATTCCGTATATCTTATTGTCTTTGCAATATTGTTTATAATATATGTCCTGTTTTGCTATCAGTCTTTCAAGATAATACTGTATATATTTTTCTTCCGATTCTGTATCCCGTTTTCCAAGATTTGAAAAAAAATTGTTTACAAAATCGATTTCTTCTTTGTTTATGTAGTTATTTTTCCTGCAAACTGAAATGTAGTTTTTCCAATCGAATTTCAGCTTTGAAAATATTTCTTCATACACCATATTGACGTTTTTTTCAAATATAATTTTTTG
>JAGBFE010000248.1 GCA_018109965.1 Oscillospiraceae bacterium
CACTTCAAGAATTCTGATAGCACCGTCGTTGTCACGAGCTGGGAGCATGAGACCTTTGTTGTGACGGGATGGGCCAAATGGGATGTCGATAACACCAGCTTTAACAGCTGCGATTGTACCAAGAGCAAGGTCACCGTTGCCGAGTTCGTATGTTTTGTCAACGATACATCTTGTTTCAGCTTTGATGATTTCTTTTTCATCTTTGATGCTGTTTGGATCAAGTTTCTGTTCAGCAAGCATGGAGATAACCTGTTTTGTACATCTGAGGCCTTCTGCGTTAGCTTCTTTTGTTGGAACGCCAGCTGCTTCGTGTGGTGTTTTAACGATAACTTTTGTAGCTTTGGAAAGAGCTGCTACTGCAGAACCCCAAGCGATAACGCCGAATGCGCGAGCTTCGTCAGCTGGGAAGCCACCCATCCACTGGTGGAGAACTGTTGTAACTTTAACATCGTTGTAACCGTATTTAGCAAGGTATTCTTCTGTGAGTTCTTCGAGGGAACGGATAGCTGCAACGTCCTGTACCAAGTTACCGCACTGGCCGTAACCTACTGTAACGTTTTTAACACCCTGTTCTGCAGCAAGAAGAGCTTCGATGATAGCTACAGCGTGGGAAACACATGCTGGAACCAATGTACCTGTAAGTGGGCCGTATGGTTCACGGTTGATTTTGATGCCAGCTTCTTCGTAGATACCTGTAAGACGGTCTACATACTGCCAGTCATAGATTGTTTTTTCCATTGGAACATCTTTTGTGTATGGGATGTTGTAGGAGATACCGCCGCCTTCATAAGATGTGAAACCGCCAGCGTATGTGATTTCAGCAAGGAGACGAGCGTCTGGTGTACCATGACGAACCTGGAGTGGTGTGTTGAGAGCTTCAACTACTTTACGGCAGTTTTCTACACCGTGGTTAACAGCTGGGAAGCCGTTGAGCATGGAACGGCCTTCTTTGATGGATTCTTCGATACCGTGCTGTGCTTCTTTAAATCTGTTCTGACGTGTGTAGCTGTCGATTGTGGATGGGAGGAGGTCTGCGCCGCCTTCATCCTGAAGGTGTTTCAAGAGTTCGATGTGTTCATCAACAAGAGCAACACCTGCACGTGGCTGGATAAGTGTGATGCCTGCTTCTTTAGCTGCATCAAGTTTAGCTGTAAAGTTTTTGTGTGCTGGAATAGTTTTCTGGTATTCTACACCATCTTCGATTTTGAGGCCTGCGCCTGTGTGCCACTGGCCAAGAACTTCTGATTCACGAACTTTATAAAAATGTTCATCAGACCATTTTTTATTCATTATTTCCATCTTTAATTAACTCCTTTTTCATAATTCTGAGAGCTACTTCAGGATAATTTGTACTGAGTAAGCCCATAGCAGCAAGAATGTATTTTCTGTCTACTAAAATATCTGCTTTTTTAGGTTTGAGTGACATTGGCTGCATTTCGCTGTACAGTGCATATTCTGCAATTTCTGCAGTTTTTTCTGTACGGATAAGTGCGCCGCCTGTCACGATAACCTTTCTGACCTGAGTCAGGTCTTTACCTAACTGCATGTAGGTAATGCCCATTGGTGTGAAATACTGCTCCAGATGACCTGCGTGACGTGTAACAGCTGTTTCGATAGCCAGGGAAGCAAGTGCTTTGTCCAGCATGATAAGCTCTTCGTCACCGTTTGGTATAACGTCTGTATGAACAGAAAGATAATCAATGAGTTCTGTTGCTCTTTTTTCGCTGAGACCGGAAATTTCGCAAACACGGTCAATGTCTGTTGCTTCAACAATACCTTTGATGCTGTAACGCATACCGATATCGCCTTCAACTGTACGTTTTGCATAAGTTTCTCTGAGGCCTTTAAGCACTGTGCCTGACTGGCTTGGCAAGCCCTGACACATTGAATAAATGTCAGTTGTTGCACCGCCAAGGTCAACGCCTACAAGGTCACCGATACCTTCTTCGTGTCTTGTGCCTTTAGCCAAGAGTTTCATAGCTGTAAGCATAGCAGAAGGTGTTGGCATAAGGATGTCGCCGATAAGTTTTTCAGCATCGGAAAGGCCTTTTGCCTTAACAATTTCCTGAAGGAAGATATCTCTGATCTGTTTCTGTGCAGGTTCAACATTTGGCTGTTCCAGCTGTGGCATAACATTTTCGCAGATGTAAACTTTTTTGTCTTTAAGAAGTTCCTTACATGTAGCAGCACAGTTTCTGTTGCCTGCATAAACGATAGGGAAATTTCTTTTGGATCTTGCAAGTACGCCTGCGTTGTAAACGATAACTTCTTTGTTACCGCCGTCGATGCCGCCTGTGAGAAGCACGATGTCAGGATTGATTTCATCAATTTCTTCAAGGTCTGCTTCTGTAAGCTGGTATGCGTATGTTTTCATAACTTTTGCGCCGGCACCCAATGAAGCCATTTTTGCAGCTTTCATTGTGAGTTCCGGTACAAGACCGATGGAAACCATTTTAAGACCGCCTGCAGCGGAAGAACAAGCATATTGTTCGCTGAACTCTATATCACCGATTTTTTCTTTCAGAATTGCTACAGCATTGTTGAGACCATCATTGATGTCGGTTTCAATTGTTGTAAAACTCTGTGATGTACCGATAATTTCTTCTGTGTCCAAATCAACTGCAGTAACTTTTGTATAGGTACTGCCAAAGTCAATCAATAATACAGCTTTCATTTGTGGAGCCTTTCTTTCCGTTTAATCAATTAGCAACCAAGGTCTGCTTTGAGGTCAGCGATTGTTGTTTCAGCAGATGTTCCTGGAGGATATGCTCTGTCGAAGCCCATTGCTTTGAAACGTTTTTCAACTTCGTTGAAGTCCTGTTTACCAACAACGATGTTGCCGCCAACGTAGAGAAGGATACCTTTGAGGCCTGCTTCATCACATTTTTCTCTGAGACCTGCACAGTCGAGTTCGCCGTGGCCGTAGAGAGAAGAAACGCAGATAGCGTCTGCACCGGATTCGATTGCAGCCTGGATGTATTCTTCCTGTGAAACCATAACGCCAAGGTTAACAACGTCGAAACCAGCCTGTTTGAAAGCGTTGTTCAAAATTGTGTTACCTACAGCATGTACATCAGCGCCGATAACGCCGATAACCAATTTTTTCTTTTCCATTTTTTCTACCTCACTTTAATATTTAACTTAAATGTTAAAATGCTTAAAATTTATTTGTTCGCAAATTCAAGATATTCTTTGCGACCAAGTTCGTAAAGATTGTTGCCTTCGCTGTCGATGATAACGAAAGCTGGGAGGTTTTCAACCTCGAGACGACGGAGAGCTTCTGCACCAAGGTCATCGTAAGCGATAACTTCAGCTTTTTTGATACATTTGCTGAGGAGTGCGCCTGCACCGCCGATAGCACCAAAGTATACTGCGCCAACTTCTTTCATAGCTGCAATAACTTCTGGGCTGCGTTTGCCTTTACCGAGCATACCGCGCTGGCCGAGGCGAATCATTGTTGGGGAGTAAGCATCCATTCTGTAGGAAGTTGTTGGGCCTGCAGAACCGATAACCTGACCTGGCTGAGCAGGTGCTGGACCTACGTAGTAAACGATTGTGTCACGTACGTCGTATGGGAGTTCTTCCCCTCTTTCGTGTGCTTCTACCAAACGTTTGTGAGCTGCGTCACGGGATGTGTAGATAACACCGGAAATCATAACATTGTCGCCGCATTTAAGGTCTTTTACTTTTTCGTATGTAAGCGGAGTTGTGATATGTTTAACCATAGTATTTCTCCTCCTTATAAGCTTGCGTGTTTGTGGCGTGTTACGTGGCAGTTGATGTTAACTGCTACTGGCAGACCAGCAATGTGTGTAGGGAGTTTTTCGATGTTTACGCACAAAGCTGTGTTTTTGCCGCCAACACCCTGTGGGCCAAGACCCAATGCATTGATTTTTTCAAGAAGTTCTTTTTCCAAATCAGCATAGAATGGGTCTGCGTTTCTTACATCTGTGCTTCTCATCAAAGCTTTTTTAGCAAGATATGCTGCTTTGTCGAATGTGCCGCCGATACCTACGCCAACAACGATTGGTGGACATGGGTTTGGACCTGCATCTTCAACGCATTTGATAACAAAGTCTTTAACGCCCTGAAGACCATCGGAAGGTTTGAGCATTTTGATCTGGCTCATATTTTCGCTGCCGAAGCCTTTTGGAGCAACCATGATGTCAAATGTGTCACCAGGAACGATATTGTAGTAAATCATAGCTGGTGTGTTGTCTTTTGTGTTAACACGGTCGAGTGGGTCTTTAACTACTGATTTTCTCAGACAACCTTCTACATAACCCTGTCTTACACCCTCGTTAACAGCATCTTCGATGCTGCCGTTTACATGAACTTCCTGACCGATGTCAAGGAACACACAAGCCATACCTGTATCCTGACAGATTGGCACTGCATTTTCAAGAGAGATTTCGTAGTTTTCTTTAATTACACCTAAAATGCTCTGAGCAAGTGGCCATGGTTCGCTGTCACATGCTTTGCAGATTTTGTCCTGGATATCTTCTGGCAGATAGTAGTTTGCTTCCATACAAAGCTTTTTAACTACAGCAGTGATATCCTGTGCATTTATTTCTCTCATTTTTCTGCCTCCTGTTTTAAGTATTTTAAGATTTAACTGCAAAAGGGTATATTTACCCCTTATTACAGACTTTCTTACCAAACATTATATAACTTTTCTGCGATTTGTACAATATATATTATTTAAGTTGTCTATAACATTTTATTATCGACTCGAAAGTGTTATAAATAAAATCAATAGTTTTTGACTTTTTTATCGCATTTGCACATTAATTTTACTTATTATAATATAAAAAACTATCAAAATACTACAAAAAAATACAAAAAAACATCCTGCAAAATCTAAATTGCAGAATGTTTTTTTGCATAAAATTCAGTTTTTAGGGCGCTTGTACACCACTTTTCCGCTGCCTTTTTTGGAAGACAGCTCTTTTACATCACCGTTTTTTGTAAACACAAACTTTTTGACAGTATTTTTAACATCTTCCTGCGCACTGTCAGGACTGCTTTTCTCTTCAAATTCCTGTGTTTCAGATGTTTCTTCGGATATTTCAGCTGTTTCTGATTTTTCCGCCATATCAGCACTTTCTTCTGCCTTAGCCTTGTCTGCAGCTGTTGTTGTATATCCTTTATAAACAGTATTCTCTGTGTCGGCAATGCTTTTTTCTGCAGGCTCTTCCTGTGGCATTTCTTCCTGTTCCAATTGATACACGAGTTCGTTTTCGGCATCAGTCTGCACTATTCTTTTTGGCATAACTGAAATTGCATTGTCAAAAGCAAAAAATCCAAAAAAGCCAAAACCTGCATTGAAAAACAGCTGCGGCAGCACTGCCTGGCCGTCAACCGCCATAGCTATGATATCTGCTATATTCATAACTCCGCACATTACAAATGCAATAATGCCTGTAATGTAAAGCAACATTCCCGAATAAACAGACGGTGCAAATACATTTTTCATAACCATCAGCAAAAACAGCCCCGCTGCCATATATGACAATGCATTTTTTATAAATACGATATTATGTATTGTACTTACATTAAAAATAATTACATCCAGGCACAAACCTGCAATAAAAACAACAATCAGCACAACTGTGGCAATATTTACTGCATTCACCGATGGTTTGAGTTCAAATATTCCCATCAGCACAAGCGCAATCCCGCCAGCTATAATAAATACCGATGTGATACCATCCCCTGCAGACATCACGCCATATATTAAAAACATAGCCCCTGAAGCCAATGCAATAATTTTTGATGACTGAGAGAAAAACGGCTTCACTTTTTTATTTCCGCCAAAAATAAGCACTGCACAGCATATGGTTATTACTGTAAAAATAACAAGTATATAAGGATTAAAAACTATACCTTTATAAATAAAAAAACCTGTCTGGGGATCTGTAAGTTTTAATATTTCATATATTCTGCCTGCAAGAATGCCGAGAGAAAGCAGACTGAGCAGAACTGTCAAAGCAATTGTCATATATACGTTCCTTTATCATATTTCATCGTGTGATTTCATAGTATGTATTGTATACCAAATGATTTTAAAAGGCAACAATCCAATTAAATTGTTAAAAGTTTGTACACAATAAAACCGAGGAATGTTATGAAAAATTTTATTCTTGTATTTGCGCTTCTGCTGGCTATAAATATTTTTACCCCTGTAATTTATTACCATATATACTACGAAGACGGACAGGCTGACAATAACAAACCGAATTCAGAATCTTCTGATGTATTTTTCGGCGAAGACAGCAACATTGATAATATAGACCACGTTGAACAGTTTTCAGACGCAAACAGCGTTTATACACTTTATAACCTTGAAACCCACGAGCTGGAACAGATGGACCTGATTTCATTTCTTGTAGGCAGTGCTGCCTGCGAAATGCCCGCCAGTTATGAAATGGAGGCAATAAAGGCACAGATGATTGCCTGCCACAGTTACTATTTGTACTGCAAGCAGAACGGCGTCCCCCACGATGACCTCAATTTAAGCTTTGATGAACGGTATATGCAGAAATACGCCTCCAAAGAACGCCTGCAGGAGTACTGGGGCATGGGTTTTGATGACAACTATCAAAAATTTCTGCGCTGTGCAGATGAAGTAAAAAATATGATTGTCACATACAACAGCGAAGTTGCCCTGACCACTTATTATGCTGTTTCCTGCGGTAAAACACAGACCAGCGAAGCCGAATGGGGTACCCGACTGGATTATCTGACAGCCGTTGAAAGCCCCGATGATGTGCTTAGTGACAGTTATCTCAAGGTAAAAAGCTTCCCTGTGCAGGAAATGTATGACAGGTTTATGACCTCTTTTTCCGGTCTTGTTCTCGATATGGAAAATCCCGACGAATGGTTTGGCGAAATTGTGTATAATCAGTCTGGCTATGTTGACACCGTTAGTGTAGGCGGTGTAAAAATCCTCGGCAGGGATTTCCGCAGATATTTTGAACTTAACAGCAGCTGTTTTATGGTTTTTTATGAAGACGGACAGTTTTCCATTGCAACCAAAGGCTACGGTCACGGTGTGGGGTTAAGCCAGTTTGGTGCAAACCAACTTTCACAACAGGGTAAAAGCTACAAAGACATCCTTGCCCACTATTTCCCCAATACCAAAATTGAAAACCTGTAAAAACCGCAATGCATTCAAACTGCTTTTATGCACAGTATAATTTATGTAAACAAAAAACTCCCGACATCTGTTCTGTCGGGAGTTTGATGTAAAAATCAGTAATAGAGTTCCGGGTCAATTTTAAGGCTTATCTGGTTTGGCAGATACTGGCTGTTGAGTATCTTTGTCTTGTATGCCATAGGTGTTTCCCCTGTTGCCTTTTTAAATGCTTTGCAAAGATAATTATCACCCGAAAATCCTGTGCGGATTGCAATGGCGTTAAGTGACATATTGGTTTCCACCAGCATCTGTTTTACCGCTTCAATACGGACATTTGAAAGATATTTGCCTGGAGTGATACCTGTATATTTGTAGAATTCCCTAACCAGATGACTTTTGGAAACATTGAGATTTTCGGCAAGTTCTTCTACTCCGTAAACTCTTGAATAATTCTGTTTGATAAGTGACACTGCCTGTGCCACAATTTTGGAAGCAACAACACTTTTTTTGTCAGTACTGTTTAGAGTATTGATAATTTCAAAAGCAGTGTTGCACAGATAGCTTTCTGACATGGTATCATAGTTGGCAACTATCTGCATAATCTGCTGAGGTAAAAACGGAGCAAAAACACCGCTGGTAACAAACGCACCCGAAAATTCCCTGCAGAACTTCTGTGCTATGCTGCCGCTGATGTTTATGCCGATAATGTGACCTTCGTTGAGCACGTCAACCGTTGTCTCACCCGTTGCATATACAATTTCACCTGTGTTTACGGTAATGCTTTTATCCTTCCAGTGAACAATACATCTTGCGGAAGAAACCAGAAAAATATTTATGCCGCTG
>JAGBFE010000249.1 GCA_018109965.1 Oscillospiraceae bacterium
ACCTACCGCAGCTGCATATCACTGTAATGATTGCAAAAAAGTAGTTATTGACTATTCCACAGAGCTTGAATAATTCTAATTTATATATCAGACACAATGCAAAAGGTCAGGGGACCAAATATCCCCTGACCTTTCTTTTTATACCAAGACAGCAATGCTGACCGGTATTTTATTATGCGTAAAATTGCAAACAAAAAGCGGACTGTAACAGTCCGCTAAAAGTTATAAAATCACAAGCCGCTCAATTATTTATATTTACGTTTACGAGCTGCTTCAGCTTTTTTCTTGCGTTTTACGGATGGTTTTTCGTAATGTTCACGTTTGCGAACTTCAGCAAGAACGCCTGATTTTGCACATGAACGCTTAAAGCGACGAAGTGCTGAATCCAGAGATTCATTATCTTTTACTCTAATTTCTGACATCTATTTTCACTCCCTTACGCTTTTTAGCTCTTGATTTAACCGCAGTGACACTGCCACTACAGTCACAAAATAATTATACAGATAAACATACCAATTGTCAATAAAAACTTTATTTTCTGATGGTAAAAAATTGCTGTTTTCTGCAATGTGAAACCATCTGGCAGTTTTTGTATATAACCCGATGCAAAGCGCAGCTGCCCTGCACCGGAAATCAGTACAAATTAACCTTTTACTACAATGTTAACCATTCTGCCTGGAACAAAAATCTGTTTTACAACAGCTTTGCCTTCAACATAGGAAGCCACTGCATCCATAGCCCGTGCAATAGCATCGTCTTTTGCCACATCAACAGCAACTGTGATTTTGCCTCTCAGTTTGCCGTTTACCTGTACAGGCAGTTCAACAGTAGATTCCACACATTTGGCTTCTTCATATACAGGCCATGGTGCAACTGATGCCTGGCCTTCAAAGCCCTGCAGCTGCCACATTTCGTCTGTCATATGCGGTGCAAATGGATTCAGCAGCAGGATGAATGTTTTCAGTTCGCCCTTTGTGATGCTGCCTTTGTTGTCAATTTCGTTCAGGGCACCCATCATAGCAGCAATAGCTGTGTTGAAGCCCAGAGACATTATATCTTCGCCAACTTTTTTGATAAGTTTGTGGAATGTTGCTTCCAGTTCTTTTGAATATTCATCGCCTTCAACTACGATATCCTGCAGTTTCCATACTCTGTCAAGGAAACGGGCACAGCCTTTGATAGAGCTGTTTGACCAAGGTGCTGCTTTCTGGAAGTCACCCATAAACATTTCGTACAGACGGAATGTATCTGCACCGTATTCACCAACGATATCGTCAGGGTTAACAACGTTACCACGGGATTTGGACATCTTGTCGCCGTTTTCGCCCAGAATCATACCGTGTGATGTTCTCTTTGCATATGGTTCAGCTGTTGGAACAACACCGATATCATACAGGAATTTGTGCCAGAAACGTGAGTACAGCAGATGGAGTGTTGTATGTTCCATACCGCCATTGTACCAGTCAACAGGCATCCAGTAATCCATTTCTTCTTTTGCTGCCAGAGCATCGTTGTTGTGTGGGTCGATGTAGCGCAGGAAGTACCAGGAAGAGCCTGCCCACTGTGGCATTGTGTCTGTTTCACGTTTTGCAGGTTTGCCGCAGCATGGGCATGTTGTGTTTACCCAGTCTGTGCAGCGTGCCAGAGGGCTTTCGCCTTCGCCTGTTGGTTCAAAGTCCAGCAGTTCAGGCAGTTCCAGAGGCAGCTGGTCTTCAGGAATTGGCTGCCAGCCGCAGTCTTCACAGTAAACCATTGGGATTGGTTCACCCCAGTATCTCTGACGGGAGAAAATCCAGTCACGGAGTTTGTAGTTTGTTTTGCTTTC
>JAGBFE010000250.1 GCA_018109965.1 Oscillospiraceae bacterium
CAGCGGCATAAATATTTTTCTGGTTTCTTCCGCAAGATGTATTGTTCACTGGAAGGATAAAAGCATTACCGTAAACACAGGTGAAATTGTATATGCAACGGGTGAGACAACGGTTGACGTGCTCAACGAAGGTCACATTATAGGTATAAACATCAGCGGCATCATAGCACAGAAGTTCTGCAGGGAATTTTCGGGTGCGTTTGTTACCAGCGGTGTTTTTGCCCCGTTTTTGCCTCAGCAGATTATGCAGATAGTTGCCAACTATGATACCATGTCAGAAAGCTATCTGTGCAACACTGCTTTTGAAATTATCAATACTCTCAACAGTACCGACAAAAAGAGTGTTGTTGCTTCAAAAATTGTGGCACAGGCAGTGTCACTTATCAAACAGAATTATTCAAGAGTTTACGGTGTGGAAGAACTTGCCGAAAACCTCAATGTTTCCAAAAGTCATCTGGTTAGGGAGTTCTACAAATATACAGGCATCACTCCCGGCAAATATCTTTCAAATGTCCGTATTGAAGCGGTAAAACAGATGCTGGTGGAAACCAATATGTCACTGAATGCCATTGCAATCCGCACAGGGTTTTCGGGGGATAACTACCTTTGCAAGGCATTTAAAAAGGCAACAGGGGAAACACCTATGGCATACAAGACAAAGATACTCAACAGCCAGTACCTGCCAAACCAGATAAGCCTTAAAATTGACCCGGAACTCTATTACTGATTTTTACATCAGACTCCCGACAGGACAGCTGTCGGGAGTTTTTTGTTGTTTGTTTAGCGAAAACCACCGGCTGTGCCGGTGGTTCAAAAAAAGCTTTAGCGATGGATATAAAATAAAAACTCCTTTTGATGTAAAATAAACTTGCGGCCTGACAACTGCAAGAACATCAAAAGGAGGACATTCAAATGAATGACAACAATAGTTTAGCACATACAAGTTGGAATTGTAAATATCACATAGTTTTCGCACCAAAGTACAGAAGACAAATATTTTACGGAGAGCACAAAAGAGAAATAGGGAAAATATTAAGAGAACTGTGCAACTGGAAACAAGTAAAAATAATAGAAGCAGAAGTATGTCCAGACCACATACATATGCTCGTAGAAATACCGCCTAAAATGAGTGTATCGGGATTTATGGGATTTCTCAAAGGTAAGAGTAGCTTAATAATATTTGAGAGACACGCAAATCTGAAATACAAATATGGAAACAGAAGTTTTTGGTGTAGAGGATATTATGTAGATACAGCAGGAAAGAATGCAAAAAAGATACAGGAATATATCCAAAATCAGTTAAAAGAAGATATGGTACACGATCAAATGACATTGAAAGAATACATAGACCCGTTTACGGGTAGCAAGCAGTAATCTTTTGCTAGTGTCAGGTCGTCATGCGTCTTGATACGCCGCCAGTAACATAGGGCTTTGCCCGCATAAGAAAAACCACCAGCTAAGCTGGTGGATTCTTATTTACATAACTTATAATGTGCATAAAAGCAGTTTGAATGCATTGCAGTTATTACCGGTTTTCAATTTTGGTATTGGGGAAATAGTGGGCAAGGATGTCTTTGTAGCTTTTACCCTGTTGTGAA